>NZ_JAMQKA010000021.1:0-95766 GCF_031569985.1 Aliifodinibius sp. S!AR15-10
GCTGACGCTGGTCGGGAGTTAGTTCTATCGTTGGGGCAACATTCATGAGCGTTTAATTGAGGGTTGGAGGGAATATACGATGTCCCCAGCTAATAATTACTATAATTTTTGAAATTAAGTACTAGTATCTACAACACACGCTATTGAGGGAAAAGAGATAACCGAATACTTTGGAATAGTCACCGGGGAAGCAATACTTGGTGCAAACATATTCCGGGATTTTTTTGCCGGCATTCGGGATATTGTCGGTGGCCGCTCAGCAGCATATGAGGACGAGCTGCGAAAAGCCCGTGAAATTGCGATCCATGAAATGGAACAAAAAGCGCGTGAACAGGGAGCAAACGCCGTTATCGGGGTTGATATCGACTATGAAACAGTTGGCGCCCAAGGCGGCATGTTGATGGTGAGTGTAAGTGGGACCGCCGTCGTAGCCAAATAAATCTGTTCAATAGAAATCCACCCAGTCACTGCTTTTGCGACCGGGTGGATTCTCAATTATTGGCTTAGAAATAACCTTACAATACAGAAGAACTGATCTCAATATCCGCCTCTGCCCAGGCCTCGTCAAATTGTTGTTTAACTTGTCGGGCTTCATCCTTCCTGTTCTGGGCCTCCAGGCTCTGGTAGAGCCCCATCAACGACCAACCGTTGTTCTTCAGCTTTTCGAGGTCCTGGCGATACACCTGCTCAGCCTCTGTTGCTTTGTTTGCTTTCAATAATACGGCCCCCAAAGATTGCCGCACCGGCACATGCCATGCGGCCGGTTCGCTGTAGACCAGGTTATCCTCAAATTCTACGCCCTCCTTGAGCAAACGAACGGCGTCCTCGTAGTTACCCTTTGCAGCTTCTATTTCGCCTGCCACCACACGCTGCGCCACTTTGGCAATGCTAGACGATGGATTCGTATAGTTGGCAACCAGTTCTTCAAGCGATGCATCCTCCACGAGTTGGTTCAAGGCCGTCAACTCTTCCTCAGCCTCTTTGATGTTCCCTTTCCGTACAAAAGCAATCCCACGAGCATAATGCCATACCAGCTGGTTGTGCTTGTAGGGACTGGGGTCCGGGATGGTGAGGATATCATTCCACTTTCCAAACCTCACATAGGCCAACAGCGGGGTTGAATAATAATCTTGTAAAAAAGGAAGTGCCTCCAGCATTCCCACCGGCACTTTTTCTGCCGTTTTCTTGGCCGCTTCTATCGCTGTTTCGCTGTTACCCAACAGGCTGGCAGCCGACCACAAAAAGTGGATGTTGTGCGGGAAATAGCCCAGCGGATACATGCCTTGGGAGTAGCACTGTGAAATGTAATCCTCATCGGCGGCGATGGCAGAAACATTTGCCATTGCGGCGTCTCTGTATCGCCCTACCCTAATAAAAATATGTGATGGCATGTGAACCAGGTGGCCCGCGGCGGGCATTAAACCACCTAATATTTCAGCACTGGGCACCGCCAGTTCCGGTTGTGGCAATTCCACCATGTGGATATAGAAGTGGTGAGCGCCGGGATGCTCCGGGTTTAGCTCAATTGCGGTTTCAAGGGCTTCTTTGCCCTTCAGTGTACCGGGATTCGGATTTCCCTGGCCATCCCAGTAATTCCAGGGCATCGTATTCATCACCGATTCAGCGAAGAACGTCTGGATATCCGGATCATCGGGATAATCTTGTACAACCTGTTCCATTGCTTGCATATAAGCAGTGTTTAGTGCATCCAGGTCCGATTTTAGCTCGGGGCTGGTGCGTTGCGCCAAAGCCTGGATCAATGCTTTCTCTTTTTCTGAGGCCTCCCCGTCCATAGCTATCGCCTTCTGTATCGCCTGGTAGGCGTTTATTTTTCGTTCATCATCAGGAAATGGATCGTTGATATTTGGCCCTAATGCATATGCCTGTCCCCAGTATGCCATCGCAAGGTTGGGATCCAAACGAGCAGCCTCAGTAAACGAACGATGTGCTTCAGCATGATTAAAGGCATATGCCAGTCTCAATCCCTGGTTAAAATAGGCTTGTGCTTTGCTGTTACTCGTTGACACCGGGTAATGGTGATCGCCAAGATTATCAAACAGCGGAGCCACCGGATCATCAGAAGCTTCAGCATTGAATTGAAATTTAACCGCTGATCCTATATCCACTTTATTATCCAATGAAAGGAATGCAGCTTTTGATAATTCGGCCAACTCATTACTACTCCGATCTTCAGAACAGCTTACAAGCCATAAAGAAGAGTACACGATCAAACATAGGCTTAGTAGTCCTGCTGGTTTTCTCATGAGTTATTTAATTTATTGTCAGGTAAGAAAAGCGAGATAATGACGTAAAATACTGTTTTTATTCTACTTATATCTTAAAATTTAGTTCCCTCCTGCCTGCATTGACTTTGAAATCAGGTCTACCTGAAAATCAATTCCGTATATCGAAGTACTCTTTCCTTGTCAATCGATATTGTATGACGCTGAAATATTCTGCTCCCTTTTTGATATGCTCAACCAGTTCTCCCTCTTTTATCATCCCGTTATTTTGCATCACCTTACCGGAAGCGGGATTCTTGACCAGGTGAATGGCGTAAATCTTGTTTAAATCTATTTCTTTAAACCCGAATTTTATCACTTCTTTAACAGCTTCGGTAGCGTACCCGTTATTCCAAAAGGGTTCTCCTATCCAAAATCCCAATTCGGCGCGGTTAAAGCGCTTATTCACTTTAAGGCCAATAGCCCCAATCATTTCATCCTCTTGGAGGTGACAGATTGCAAATAGATATTTCGATTTATCCTCAAAACCCTCGTTGGCCATGTTTAGCCATTTCACCGCATCTTTTTCTTGATAGGGATGAGGAATGTTAAGCGTCATCTCGGCAATTTTGGGATGACCTGCATACGTAACAATTTGTGGTATATCTCGCACTTCCGGCTTCCGAAGACGAATTCTTTCGGTCTCTATAGTCGGAAATACGTCCATAATATCTATTCCGCTAAGGTTTTAAGTCGACTTGCTGGAAAGCCGATGGTTATAAAAATAAAGTAGTCCCATAGCTACCCCCCATTGGAGTGCTACGGTTGCCACAGAAAACGGGCTGAGCGGATTATACCAGCTTTCAGGGGCATATGTAGAGGCGCTGAGATAGATCCACCATACGAGCAGAGAAATCACTTCAATCGGCACCACATACTTGATAATCACTTCCCACCATTTTCCCAGGGAGTATTTGCTACTTTCAGTATTAACCACTGTATTCCTGAATTTCCCGGGATTGAATTTAATAATAGCAAATGACATAAATGCCCCGGAGACCATCAGTCCCACCCCCCACACAAAGTCCTGGTTGGCCAAAAAGTCAACTGAGATCGCAGATGGCAAACCAAACAGAAAGCCAACAGTGCAAACGGCAACGGTCGCTTTGGTCCTTGAGAAACCCAGATCCACCAGCACGCGGCTAGCCAGTTCAATCATGGAAATCAGTGAACTAAATGCAGCGAATGTCAGTCCCAGAAAAAACAAAATAGCAAAGATGGTGCCTGCAGGCATCTTAAAAAACAGCTGTGGCATCCAGATGAATGTTAGTCCCGTTGATGCCGGACCCGATGTTTTCATGACATTGAGAATTTCCCCGTTTGTCATTTGTGGAGTAAGTGTGCCAAATACTGTAGAAAAAATGATGATAGCCGCTACCAGCGATATAATGTTATTCCCAATACCGGTCTGGAAGGCACTGATCGTTATGTCATCTTTCTTCCGCATGTAGGCTGCGTATGTCAAAATGAGCCCCCATGCAGCCCCCGTATCCCAGGCATTTTGAGTGAGAGCCTCCAACCAGACTTCGGGTCTGCTCAAAGTTGACCAGTCTGGGGTAAACAGGTATTCGATGCCGGCTCCACTCCCTGGCAGCATAACCGCCCGTACAAGGGAGATAATAAGCACCAAAAACAACGAGGGTATCAAAACTTTGTTGATTCGCTCTATTGAAGCGATGCCCTTGATAACAACATATCCTCCACCGATAATCATAAAGGCATGCATCACGGAAGGGAGTATCGATTCCTGGAATCCTTCCCACATCATATTGGCATGTACCATGCTTTCTGGGAGACCGGCCGTAACAGAGGCAATTAAATAGTAAAGACACCACCCCGCCACCACACTGTAATAGAACATAATAGCGGTGGCTACAAAACCGATAAAGCCGCCCATCCAGCCAAAATTTTCTCCCACAAGTTTTACAAACGATCCTATAACACCTCTGCGCCCATGACGACCGATACCGTATTCTGCAATGATAAGTGGGATAGAAAAGAGGAATAGGAAGCAGACCCACGCAATAAGGAAAGCTCCTGCACCAGCTTCTCCCCCATTTTGAGCTGCAATACGTGGAAACCGCCAGATATTGCCCGTTCCCACTGCAATACCAAGTACACTTAATATTAGCCCCAGCTTAGAAGAAAATAGCTCTTTTTTACCTGTGTCATCAGCAGCCATATAAAAAATTTTAGTTACAGCTTTATTGGTTGGAGTGATTTTTAATCAATTTTCAGCAGACAGGCAAATGAGGTTTTTTTACGCTATTAACAATATTAACAATCTCGCAAAAGCGCTTTGAAAGTTTCAGCAAAATAACTGAGAATTGCGCTCGTTTTGGGTTCTTTAAAAGTGAATGTAAGATGTCGTTGGTTCTCCATATTAATTATTTTGAATCCATACCACCGTTGCCTATTATTGCGTTCTCGCAAATTATCGACCTGAATTAGTTAAATAAACCTGACAAAACCGCTGGATGTTTAACGACCACAAATCGACCAATCGCACGCTTGCGCTTTTCGTTTTCCTTGCTTCTCTGATCCTTTACGTGCTAACGATGGCACCCACGGCCAGCTTTTGGGATGCCGGGGAGTTTATCGCCGTGGCCCATGGGCTGCAGGTCAACCACCCGCCGGGGGCCCCGTTCTATTCACTACTGGGGCGGCTTTTCTCGATGTTCATGCCGGCCTCTTGGGTAGCGGTCAGCATCAACTTCATCAGCGCCCTCGCTTCGGCGCTGACGGTCATGCTGTTATTCTTGATCATTGTGCGACTGGTCCGCGAGTGGCAGCCCGACCCGGACGCGATGGGTGCCGCCAGTAAGATTGCCATGTTTGGCGGGGCCGCTCTCGGGGCCCTCACCTTTGCGGTCACCGACACCTTCTGGTTCAACGCCGTCGAGGCGGAGGTCTACGCCCTGTCGATGTTCTTCACTGCCGCAGTGGTCTGGATGGCCCTGAAGTGGTCGGAGCATCATACCGAAGAGTACAGCGAGCGTTGGCTTCTTTTGATTGCCTACATGTTCGGCCTAGCCCTTGGTGTTCACCTTCTGAATCTCTTGGCACTGTTTTTTGTAGCGCTGATCGTCTATTTCAAGAAAAAGGACGTCTCGCTGCTATCAATGGCTGTAGTGGGAGCCATTGCGGTCGCCTCGTTCCTGGTGATCTACCCGTTCACCGTGCAGATGCTGCCAAGCATTTTGGATAATATCACGCGGGCAAGTTACGGTCTGATAGGACCCATTTTCTTTATTATTCTGATTATCGGGGGGATCTCCTGGGGGATCTACTACACCCACACCCGCGGGCACCGCATTGCCAACCTGGTGTTGCTGAGCTACGCCATGATCCTGATCGGTTACTCCTCCTATTCGATCATCTTTATCCGCTCGATCGCCGACCCGCCGATCGACGAGAACGACCCGGAAACCGTGGAGGCGTTTATCAGCTACCTCGAGCGGGAACAGTATGGGGACACCCCGCTGCTGACCGGCTACACCTACGACAACGCCCAGGGACGGATCAACCAGCAACAGGAGGTCTTCTTCCCGCGGCGCTACTCCCCGCAGCACGCCCAGCAATACAACCAGTACAGCAGCGACTGGGAGTTCTTCCTGGACTACCAGCTCAATCACATGTATATCCGCTATTTCAACTGGAACTTTATCGGGCGGGAGGCTGACATCCAGGACACCGGCTGGCAGGCCGGCTTCAGCGAAAGCCAGTATGAGGACAACCCTGCCCACAATAGCTACTTCTTTATCCCATTCCTGCTGGGGCTGTTCGGGATGATCTTCCACTTCCAGCGCGACTGGAAACGAGCCCTGTCGGTGTTGGTCTTGTTTATTATGACCGGTTTTGCCATTATCATCTTCCTCAACCAGACCCCGATGCAGCCGCGCGAGCGGGACTACGCCTACGTGGGCTCCTTCTTTGCCTTTGCCATCTGGATCGGCATGGGCGGGGTCGGGCTGGTGGAACTGGCACGGGAGCTGACCAAGGACAGCAAGGGCGCCGCCTGGGGCGTGCTGGGGCTGCTGTTTGCGGCCGCCCCGCTGTGGATGGGCTACCAGAACTTTGACGACCACGACCGCAGCGAGCGCTACGTGGCCCCTGACTACGCGTGGAACCTGCTGCAGTCGACCGCCCCCAATTCTATCCTGTTCACCAACGGCGACAACGACACCTTCCCGCTATGGTACCTGCAGGAGGTAGAGGGCGTGCGCACCGACGTACGGATCGTCTGCCTGAGCCTGCTGAACACCGACTGGTATATCAAGCAGCTGCGCGATCAGTGGTCCCATGAGTCGGCCCCGCTGCCAATATCACTGACTGACCAGGAGATTGCCGATATTACCGAAAGTTTAACACTGTATGAACCGGATACGGTAAACATCCCCGTCAATAAAGATCTTCTGCGAAGTGCCTTTTCCGGCGATCAGACCTACAAAGAAACCATTGGCGTAAAGCCAGACACATCCCTTCAGTTATATAAAGAAGGCGTCGATTTCAACATGCCGGTTGATTCCCTGGACAACGAAGTCAGCTGGTATTATGAAGGACGACCTGCGGGCAGAGACCAAGAGGGAAATCAACGTTTTTATACGCAGGTGCAAGACAAAGTGATCCTTGACATCCTAAAGACCAACCAATGGTTGCGCCCGGTCTATTTTGCTAACACCGTCTCCCCCAACAGCCAGATGAACCTGCATTCCTATTTCCGTTTTGAAGGAAAGGCTTTTCGCGTCGTCCCCAAAAAGCATTCCAGTCAGGGCGGTTACGGCTGGATGAATACCAAGATTCACACTGACCGGCTCAAACAATTCCGGTTCAGAGAGTGGGATAACCCGGACGCTTATTTTGATGAAAATATTCGGCGAATGCTCGGGAACTATCGGTACGGACTGACTCAACTGGCCGATAATTATCGAAGAATGAACATGCCAGACAGTGCCGCCAAGTGGCTGCGCTGGGGCGAAGATAAAATTCCATTTAATCACGTTCAGGGCAATGTAAACTCACTGGTACTCTATGCCTACTCCTATGCACAAAACGGTGCCGTAGACGATGCTTTGGCTCTTGCAGAGAAAGGGAAAGAAGAGATAATTGGGAATCTGACCAGCGTCATGGATAGCTATGATCGCCTGCAAAGCCGCATCATGGAACTGGATGCCCAGGCAAAACAGGCCAAACGAAATGCCGACATGGCCGAACAGGGCCGGCTGCGCAGCCGCATTCAAAGTGTCATATCTCAACGACAAAACATGGCTAACGAAATCAGTTACAGCATCAGTCATTTGACGATCCTGCAGCGCATCTACTTTATGGCCGGCGAAGACCAGGCCGCTATAGCCCTTGCAGAGCGCGTAAACGGCATTACGATGGACCGCGTGAGTATTCCAACTTCTGAAGAGGAGAATAAGGCCCAGGTTGACCGGTACAATATTGACTAGATTTCTTATTACAGCTAGGTATCGTATATTTGATGACTGAAGTTTGAAGATTCACGACTTAATTATGATACACGAATTCACGAAAGAAAATATAGACGCCATCGCCGACGTGCTCCAGACAAAGGCTAAACCACTGGGGAATGATGTATTCCGATTTGAAGTTTCTGATCCCGAAGAAGGTCGACGCCTGGCCCTAGAAATTCACTTGGGTATGGAGGTCAATGATGAGCGTATGAACATGGTGTCGGTATATGCGCAAAACACCTTCCTACAGCTTCACAACTGCACTGCTTTTATTGCCAGCGACATGCTTAAACAGGTTACGTTTTTCGGTAGACAGCAGCATATGACATCTGGATTGATTGTGGAGCAAGGGGCCGGATGCAGCCTCTATGCAAACGTCGAAGAAGCAATTCTGAACAGTGATTTCACCCAGCTGCCAGAGGATCTCATGATGTGTGCCATCGCCCTCTCCCTTACCGAATCTATTGACCTGGATGATTTTTCCTTTGACGACGAGGACTAATTTGAGAAGGATTGAGTGATTGGAGGATTGAAGGGGTGATGACTTGAGAGATTAAATGGATGAATGATTAAAGGATTGATTGACTGTTTGCTTTATGCCACTCAAAGAAACGGAAGTTAGCGTTTTTAACGAATCGGGTCGTTCGGTGCCCATCGATGAACGGATTGCCCGAAAATGCATCTCTGAAGTTGCCCGCCAGGAAGCCTGCTCCTTCAGCATGATTGAAGTGGTATATGTTGACGAAACAAAGATCAGGGAAGTCAACATCAAACACCTGGATCACCATTATGTTACAGATATCATTACTTTCCGTTATGACGAGGATCACACCAATACAGATATCGAAGGAACCCTGTTTTGCTGTGCACAACGCATCGCGGAACAGGCAGGAGAATTTGCTGAAGATGAAGACACAGAGTTCAAACGCGTGCTGATTCACGGTTTGCTTCATTTAGCCGGGTATAATGACAAGTCTGATGAGGGGAAAAAAGCGATGCGTGAGCGGGAAGATTTTTACCTGCGCCATATTTAGTCTAACCGTGAGCTCTGAGGTAAAAATTGATAGAGGCGCACTGCATGCGTCATTTTTGGAACAAGAGTCGTTTGTTTTACGTAGCGAAAGGGTTAGAAAATAGACAGATACGTGCGATATACTTTCCAAATACGTCGCACTTAGATCAAAAAATCTCCATTAAATGAGTATAAGATGGAAGAGCAGCCGTTAGAGAAATCCGGTCAGCAAACGGCCCTGGATGTTGCCAAAAGAAAAACCAAGAACTATGCCCGCAGCCTGTGGGATATCGTCTCTCGCTATGCGGTTACCACAAGAATCAAGGAGCAGCCGTCAGATATCGCGGAGCCTCCCCCCCGTTTTGAATACAGCCGAAAAGGCTGGCTGACGCTACTCAGCATTTTCCCATACCTCCTGCTGGCAATGTTTGTCACTTCATTCTTTTGGGACTTTC
Source organism: Aliifodinibius sp. S!AR15-10 (assembly GCF_031569985.1). Taxonomy (NCBI): domain Bacteria; kingdom Pseudomonadati; phylum Balneolota; class Balneolia; order Balneolales; family Balneolaceae; genus Fodinibius; species Aliifodinibius sp. S!AR15-10. Next base: position 9,227 of record NZ_JAMQKA010000021.1, read on the forward strand.
AAGGAATAATAATTGAGCCATTTGGCCTTCAGCTGCAACTGCAGGGGCTGCTTAAAATACTGAGTATCAGTGGACTGATCGGCTTTCTTACCAACTGGCTGGCCATCACCATGCTGTTCAAGCCCTCCCAGAAACGCCCGATTTTGGGATACGGATTAATTCCTGCACAAAAAGAGCGCATTGCCTGGCGACTTTCGCGGGCGGTCTCTGATGATTTGATCAACCCAGAGATCATCAAACAGAAAATCCATGATTCGCAGGTAATCAGCCGTTATCGCGAAGATGCTACACAATATCTCAAAAACATCATCGATGATCCCTCCTTTCGTGAAGAGTTAAAAGCATGGGTGGTGGAATATGTTGACGAGATGATCGCTGATCAGGAAATCAGGGCGGCTATCGCCGAAAAAATCCTGATCCAAATTGAGGATGCACTTGAGAATAAATCGATAGAAAAAGTTGCACTCAAAGCCTATTCCTTTATCAAAGGCCAGGAAATGCAGAAAATTATTGAAGAGTCATTAATACGTCTGCCTGCCTCGGTTGAAAGTGGACTCGACAAAGTGGATAACCTGCTTGACCGCCTTCCGGCTACGCTCGATAAGCACAGTGATGCCATCGAAAACCTGGTGACCTCCATCCTGTACCGACTGGTAAACCAGTTGGATGTGCAGACACTTGTTGAAGAAAAGCTTAATGAGTATGATGAACAAAAGCTCACTAATATTATTCGCAGCGCCACCAACGAACAGTTGAGATATATCCAGTACTTGGGCGCTGTCCTGGGAACCATCGGTGGTTTTGTGATTTGGGAACCTTTGCTTAGCATCCTTTTCCTGGGTATGACCGGCTCCCTCATACTTCTTATCGACTACATTGTATTTAAGCACTCCGGGAATTATTAAGCCTATATACTTAAAAATAATTATTTAAGCTTATAGACTTAAAATTTTAATATTTAAGTCTGCAGGCTTATATTAGGTGGGAACAAAAGCCAAATACCATGGGAAACAGATTAATATATGCAGTCATAACAGGGGACCTTGTTGATTCCTCAAAAGTGGGCCAAGAGCACCGCGAATTACTTATTAATACTCTAAAAGAGTCTTTCAAGCTGACAAATAGCTTGAATACGGACCCTGAAAATTCCATATCGTTTGATATTTACCGCGGAGATAGTTTCCAGGGTGTTATTCCGGATCCCAGCTTGGGATTGGCGGCAAGTCTTGTTATCCGATCCTCACTGCGCAAAGCCCAGCCCGAGAGTAGTCCCGTGAGCTGGGATGCCCGTACAGCGATCGGTATTGGGAGTATCAACAACCTGCCGGAAGCCGTATCGGAGGGTGACGGAGAGGCCTATCGGCGTTCCGGTCCCCATCTGGACAAAATGAAACCTGAGCAGCGGCTCGTGATCAACACCCCATGGAAGGAAGTAAATGATGAGATGCGTCCCCCCGCTGCCCTGCTCGATGCCGTGATCGCCAAATGGTCTCCTCCCCAGGCCGAGATTGTGCTGGAGCTCCTTAAGGATAAATCGCGAATCACAATCGGTGAAGAGTTTGGTATTTCGCAGGCGGCTGTACACTACCGTGTAAAGGGAGCCGGCTGGTTCGCTATAAATCAATTTTTACTCCGCTACAAAAATATTATTCAAAAGAAGAAAACCGAATGATTGGTCAAGCTGAAATCCTGGTATTATTTCGAATATTAGCAGCTCATCTTTTTGCCGATTTCCTGCTACAACCCCAAAGCTGGATCCAAAAAAAGAGAGACTATAACATTCGGGCGATCCAGTTCTATTATCATGTGGGGGTGGTGGGAGTGCTGACCTACCTGTTCCTGGCAGACTGGTCTCACCTTTTACTTCCTCTTTTCATCATGGGAACGCATTTTGCCATTGACTGGTGGAAATCGGAGAGGCCGGGGAAAGCCCGCTATTTCATGTTGGATCAAGCGGCCCACCTGCTGATGATCCTGGCAGGATGGATATTTTATACGGGAATAGGTACTACAGCTGGTGATTTCCTTGGGGCCTTGGTAAACAGTCCTGCCTTCTGGGTTATACTCATCAGTTATATTGTTGCAATCTGGCCCTTTGGCTACCTGGTGGCAATGATTACCACGCGATGGCAGCAGGAGCTAAGTGCAGGTGACCAAAACCAGCTGACCGGCCTGCAAAATGCGGGCATGTGGATTGGCTATACGGAGCGATTCATTATTCTAACATTTATCTTGTTAAACCAATATGGAGCGATCGGTTTTTTGATAGCAGCAAAATCTGTATTTCGGTTTAGCGGAAAGCTTGAAGGCAGCCGTGAAAGAAAAGAAGCTGAGTATATTCTGATCGGCACGTTGCTGAGCTTTGCGTTGTCCATTGTCTTGGGCATTGGCGCTACATACCTGTTGGAAACCTGGGGATAAGTGCCAGTATCCCCAAATCGGATTTGGATCTCATCGTTTTAAAGCTGCTTTTTCTTACAGCTATTTTAGCTCGCTAAACACCGGAATGAAACTTTCACCAGATAAACCGATCCTCATGAAGACAGCCAACACTATTTTAATCACTGGTGCCTCCTCTGGAATGGGAAAAACAACAGCTTTGCAACTCATTGATCAGGGGCACATGGTTTACGGGGCAGCCCGTCGAGTTGAAAAGATGCAAGAACTGGAAGAGGCTGGTGGTCGTGCTATCGAAATGGACATTACAGACGAAGAGCAGATTGTCGCTGCAGTAACCCATATACTTGAGGAGCAAGACCAAATCGATGTACTGGTTAACAATGCCGGTTTTGGTCTGTATGGTGCGGTAGAGGATATCTCAATAGAGGATGCGAAACGACAGTTCGAAGTTAACCTATTTGGGCTGGCTCGTATAACCAAGGAAGTACTCCCTCATATGAGGGAACGTAATTCTGGTACCATCATTAATATTTCTTCGATGGGTGGCAAAATATATACCCCGCTTGGGGCGTGGTACCATGCCAGCAAGCATGCGCTCGAGGGATGGAGTGACTGCCTGCGGCTGGAGTTAAAGCAGTTCAACATCGATGTCGTGATTGTTGAACCTGGAGTTATTGCTACAGATTTTGGAGATACGCTTTCCGGACCATTGCTGGAAAACTCAGGAGATGGGCCGTATGAACAGATGGCCCGGGCGATGGCACAAGCGACTAAGGATTCTTATGAAAAAGAGGGAGCTTCTTCCCCTCCATCCGTTGTTGCTGATACAATCTTGAAAGTGATCCGCTCAGACAAACCCAAAACCAGGTATCCAGTTGGCAATATGGCGCGCCTCCTGATGTTTATCCGTAAATACCTGGGGGACCGGATTTTTGACAAGGCAATCATGAGTCAACTGTAGTGCATATAGTCACCCAGCTACCAAGTGACTAACAGAAGCCAACAACTTCAAAGGCTTATTCGATGGCACATCCGCCCGAAAATCCATCTGCGGAAAACGTAGTACTGAAACTGCCAAACTTATCTTCATAAACAGCTCGCAATTCCAGGGTATGTTCACCCGAGCGCTTCGGTGAACAGTATTCCAGCACGTAAAAAGAGTTTGACGCTGCCTCTAACCGCTCGGCAACAGCCAGGAAACTGGAATTGAGTTCCAGGGAGTCTTCCGCCAGTTCAAAGCCATCTTTACCAAAACTTTCAAGCACATCCTGATCGATTTCCCCGCCAAGTCCAATAGTGAACAGGGAATGCTCGCTGCTGGCTTTGTTTACCGAATCGAGTGCTGCCGAAGTACTGACTCGTCCTGCTTGATCAGTGCCATCTGTGAACAGTACCATGGAACCGGCTGTGGCAATATCCTGGTCATCTCGAATGGAACGCAACCGTGAATCCATCACCGATAATCCCTGGATAACCGCGCCATTGAGGTTGGTTGAGGCATCATCACTTATGTCCTCCGTAATAGACTCAATTCCACTAACAAGGGTATCGCGTTCAGCTGTAAAAGACACCAGCGGGTGGATGCTTTCTTCACCATCAAACCAATATACGGCCATTTCGCGCGTACCATAGAGCTGGTCCGTCGCATCCGGCATGGTTCGTTCGATGAAGGTGGTAGCGGCTTCCTTCACCTTTGGGAGATCGGCATTATTGAGGATGCTGCCGCTGAGGTCGAGCATCAGTACGGATGAATAGAGGAATTCCCCGGGCTCTCTCTGAATCTGGGCTTGTGATTCCAGCCTCGAAATTTGGGAGCCGTCTTCATAAATTTCAAACGCCGAAGGTTCGAGTGTTGTAAACTGATTTTCCGGCCCCAGGTCAACCCTGAAAAATAACCGGATTTTGGCCGGTGGTTCGGTGTTTGTTTCAATTAGCTCAACTTGTATTTCCTCGCCGCCATCACTGCCGTTGTTACAAGCTGTAAAAAAAAGAGATGTAGATAAAAGTAGTATAGTCGTAATAAATAGCGAGCCTTTGTAAAATCCGGTCATGAGTTAGATAGATTTAAATGAATATGCTGATTCCATAGTACTTTTCATTGGCTTAAAAGTTGGAACGGTTTATTTGTTCCCGGTATTATGCGTATCACTTTTATTTTTTGGAATCATGAGAAAATTAACCCCAAAATTAATCACTTACCAAATATTCTGAAACAATGATTATCGTTCAAGTACAACATTTTCTGAACAAAGCAGGCCAGGGTTATTTTCCCCAATGGGTAGAAAAGCTTAGTAAAAAGCTACAGCGGTATAATGGATTTGTCTCAATTTGTGTACTTGAATCCCTGGAATCCTCAGATGAGTGTCATCTACAATTAACGTTTGAAAATGAAGATTCCCTCCTGGAATGGGCTAATAGTGTAGACCACGATAATCTTATCGCTGAGTTGAAACCTTACCGCAAACAAAAGCAGGTTTCTTCAATTTTCAGAGTGACAGATGAGTTTTACAGGGTTGACTAAATTTCAATTTAACAACAGACCAACAAGGTTCACCCCCTGTTCTAACCCATATAGGCTAGGTAAACTGCCATCTCTGATTTGCAAGATGCACAATTGCCGGTTAGGCATTCAACTTTCCACCGCAATATTTACAATATTCGGCATCGGAATCGTGACCCTCCCGCGAACAGTATCTACAAACTTCTGTTGAACGCCCCTTGGGCTGAGCCCGGCTCAGTTCCACCGTGACGATACCTGTAGGCACAGCAATGATTCCATATCCCATAATCATTATTACAGCGGAGAGCATTTGTCCCAGGTTGGTTTGGGGAGAAATATCACCATATCCAACGGTCGTCAGGGTTACGATTGCCCAATAGATGCCTTTGGGAATGCTGGTAAACCCATTCTCGGTGCCCTCTATGACATACATAAGTGAACCCACGATGACAGTAATTGTGACTACGGTAAATATAAATACCGTTATTTTTCTCCGCGAAGAAGCCAGGGCTTTCTGCAGCTGATTCACTTCGATTAGGTACTGGGTGAATTTCAATACTCGGAAAACCCGGAGTACACGCAAAATCCTGATCACCAAAAAATATTGGCTGCCGGGCAATAAAATGCTGATGTAGGTTGGCAGAATTGAGAAGAGATCCACCAGCCCGTAAAAACTAAAAATGTAGCCACTTGGCTTTTTTACAGATATGATCCGTAGAAAATATTCTACTGTAAACAGTATCGTAAAGAACCACTCAATACTGTAAAACCAATCTCCATACATTGCCCTATATTCAGCCACACTGTCTAGCATTACCACCAGCACGCTGACCACGATGCTGAAAATCAAGATTACATCAAACGTTTTACCTGCTTTGGTATCGGCCTCAAAAATTATCTCGTGCAGGCGATGCGTCCATTTTTCCCTGGTATTATAACTCATACGATCCGATCTTTAGCATTTCTTTGTATTCCGATCCAAATATATAAAAATCCCCTTCCATCACAGACAAAAGGGGATTTTCAATCTGGATATAGTTTCAACAGAAAAGCTACTGGATAGACTCTTTCACTTTCGTGATTTTCACCACTTTCCCGGGTTCGTTGAGCACTACATAAATTGCCCCGTCAGGACCTGGAACAGCCTCCCGAACGCGACCGTGATCTTTCAGGATGACCTCCTCATGCAGCACACGGTTGTCTTTGATATTCAACAACCGAACCTCCTGGTAAGCAAGGGCTCCAACCAGCAAACGGTTTTTCCAGTATGGGAACATATCCTTGTCGTAGAAAGCGATGCCAGAAATAGCGATTGACGGCCGCCAATAAAAGTTGGGCTGTTGCAGACCTTCTTTCTCCCGTTCTCGGGTCATAACGCGTCCATCGTAGTGAATACCGTAGGTAATCTCGGGCCAGCCGTAGTTGTTACCCGGTTTTACCAGGTTGAGCTCATCGCCCCCGCGCGGACCGTGCTCTGCATCCCACACATCGTCGGTAACCGGGTGCACGGCCAGTCCCTGTGGATTACGGTGACCAAAAGAGTAAATGGTTGGAAGGGCATTCTCATGGTTCACAAATGGATTGTCCTCCGGGACGCTGCCATCGGGATTGATGCGGTGAATCTTGCCGTTCGGCCGTGACAGCACCTGGGCATTGGGCCGCTGACCACGATCCCCAATCGAAAAATAAAGATAGCCCTGGTCATCAAAAACGATACGGCTGCCATAGTGGTGGCGTGTGCTGATATATTTGTCATGTTCTGCTTCAAAAAGAACCTGCTGGTCTACCCACTGATTGTCATTGATACGACCACGTAAAATCCGGGTCATCGCCAACGTATCCCTGTTAGCTGCTTCTACAGCATGACTGTATGAAAGATATATCCAACCATTTTCTGTGAAATTCGCGTCAGCTGTTACATCAAGCAGCCCGCCCTGCCCTTCATGCAACACCTCGGGCGTGCCAGAAACCGGTTCTTCTATCAACTTCCCGTTGATTACCAGTCGCAGCCGACCGGGGCGCTCCGTAATCAGTGCCAGGCGCTCGTTGATAAAATCGATAGCCCAGGGAATTTCGAGACCTTCAGCAAAGGTTTCCACCTTGATCTCATAATCGAGCGTTTGGAGGGTGTCTGAAGGAGCAGTATCAGCTATAGCCCCCTCCTCTTCCACTTGCCGGATGAAATCGACAACATTGCTGATCTCCTCTTCACTCAGAGAGTTGCCGAATGCAGGCATTCCCTGGTCAAGAATACCGTCGGTGATATTGCTAACAATTTCACTTCGCTCGCTGCCATATTTCCATTCCCCATCTAGAAAACTTGAACCGGTACCGCCCTTCAATTCTGCACCATGACACGATGAGCAGAGCTGATCATAGATCTGCCGGCCAGAATCCTGCGCCATTGCCGACGAAAATAAAACGAATGTAAAAAGTATAACAGAGCAAAAAAGTTTAGAAACGAATCTTACAGTAGTCATGCTAACCTGCGTTCTGGTTGATTAATATTTCGTTTGTACCCCTGAATTTTTGAATGCTGGAAAGTAAATAAATAAGGCAATTATTGAAATTCGATCTTCATAACCCTGTTCTCGTTGTAAAAGTTTCTTAATAATCTACATTCGGGAGTGACAAAACACCTCATTATTCATACGGAGCCGTCTTTGTCATGACAGGGGCTACAAAACCGAGGCCATTCTCTACATTGGAGACCACATCTGGGAGCGCCAGGTCTTCGTCCTCCAAATTCAAAAAATCGGGCCAGTCAGATCCAGCGGCGGCCACCCGCACTTGCACTGGCTTAAATCTCACAGAACTGTTACTGACTCTTAGCCTAAGCTTGAGAGCATCTTCGTCGGGATTTACAGTTACGACGAATCCATTGGTAATTCCCTCGGCATTTTCAATTTGAGAGACGGCGAGCCTGTCCCGGGGTTCCGATTCAGGTTCACTGGGATCTATAACCTCATAAATGACCTCTACCAGGGCCAGTGTTTGGACACCAAAAATGTAGATCTGGTCAACTACATCATGCTCCAGGATCCGTACATCGGGTTCCGGAAAGTCCACCGGGAAAGTAAACATAACACTGCTGTATTCCCCGTCCGACCGCATCGCCTCCAGCCGATAAGTGTCCCCGGGAATCATCTCCAGGTCGGTCCAGAAGTTATAGGCGTAGGCTTGCATGCCATATCTAAATAGCGAGTCTTCCAACGTAACGGGTTGTCCACCGCCAACGTGTTCAAGCGTAACCGTGGCATCAATTGGTCGAGGAGCCAAATACAGCGAATCACGGATAGGCATAACCCGCACCCACTGCGTATCCACAGAAACGTCCAGAAATCCATATATAGAAAAGACATAACGATCATTTTCCTGGAGTGGATCAATCGTATTGTCACAACTTGCCAAGCCCAGCGAGAGGCTCAATAAAATTAGCAACCAAGGTCCAAGACGGTTATTCATTGGGAACATGGTCATCAGTTAGCCTCCAATTTAACAGAGAGATATGGCAAAAACGGTAACTGATCAATTCGTCGTTGAGTATAGACGTCATAGTAGAAGAGGTTGGCACGATTATACATATTGATGACGCCCGCAGTTAGGTCTAGCACTCCCATTGATAAGTTTAATGAGCGTTCAACTGAAAAGTCAAGGCGGTGGAAAGCAGGTAGGCGCCCCCGGTATGGCTTGTCAAGGATAATGCGGGGTGTTCCATACTGCCGCCGGATGTCCGGCAGTGACTGCAGGTTGATAAGCTCATCAAATCCCATATGACGGGTGTACGGCATCCCCGTCCCCAGCTGCCAGTTTAAACTAGCGGTGTATTTCCCCAGCGACAGACTGATCAACCCATTCACCTGGTGACGACGATCGTGCAGGGGATGGTAACTTTGCACGGGCTCACCGAACCAAAGGTTAAAATTGTCCTGGGAAGAGTAGTAGCGCGTCCAGGAGTAGCCGTATCCTACATAAGCGTAGAACTGATTGCGATTATATTCCAGGCGAAGATCGGAACCATAGACTTTTCCCTCGGCCAGGGTTAGCTTGGTAGTAAAACGAGCAATTGAGCTCCAGACCGCCACAGGCAGATCTTTCAGCTTTTTATAATAGCCTTCCGCCGATATGTGAAAGCCATCTCCGAGCTGCTGCTGCCATCCCAACACGCTGTGCAGGGAGCTCATCATAGCGCCCCCAAACGGAGAAACCATCCAGGCCGTAAAGGGATTTCCCGCATCGCGATCATCGCCTATACCGATAATCGGCTGCCGGTACAGCCCTATTGAAGCATTCAGTTCCTGGGCATCTGTACCACGGGGATTCCACGTCATCCGAAAGCGGGGTTCAAGAGCGGGATCAAACGTCCAGGGATACACCGATAAGACAAGACCAGGATAAAGTTCAAGTTTTTCTCCCCATGGAATGTTTGTTTCCAGGTAGCCCCCAAATCCCATTATTGCCTCTTCATCATTCTGGGCCAGTTGGTACTGTTCCTGAAGGTCATAATTAAACCATTTCATCCGGATGAAAAAGCCATAATCAAAACGGACGTCTCCCAAAAACCGGGTAAGGTTCAGATCTACATGTGATTGTTGTGCATTTGCTGTTCGTTCCGGCTGTTCAGGATTACCGGCTGCATTATTTACGTAGGAGTAACCGCTGTTTAATTCAATTAAACCCGGTGATGTTTTGGGAATAAAGATACATCTTCCTCCAAACAAAAAATTGGTCCATCTAAAAAGATCACTCCCTGTCAGATCCGGGTCCAGCCGCCCGCGATCGTAGGTGTGCATCGTAAGTGCCGAACAGCGAGAGTATTCGCCGGAATAACTTACCTTAAGGTACTGGCTGCCGAACTTCAGTGGCTGTCGATCTTCTAGAAAATGGGGACTTGTCTGCTCTATTAATGAATTTTGAAATGATCCGATAAACGAAGTTTTGCCCTTTTTTAACGGTCCCTCAACCAAAAAGCCGCCCTGGAAGGGACTCATGGAAACTGATCCCGTAAACTGTTGCCGATTCCCATCCCGCATCTGCACATCCAGCACCGAAGATATTCGGCCGTGGTAGCGCGCCCCGAAGCCCCCGGCATGGAAATCCACACCTGAGACCAAGTCTTCCGGGAAAGCCGAGAAAAAGCCCACGATATGAAACGGCCGGTACATCATAGTTCCGTCTACGAGTACCAGGTTCTGGGAGGGTGTACCGCCGCGAACAAAAAACTGTCCCCCACGGTCTCCCGCCGAAACCACGCTGGGCAGTGTCTGCAGATAGTTGGCCAGATCTCCACCAGCAGCCGGGGTGGGAATACGTTGTAGGTCAATCTGGCGAATACGTTGAATTCCGTCATCGAGCTGGGCCGCTCCGCCCTTTTGGGCTATAATCACTTCATCCAACTCTTCATTGGAAATTTCAAGACTTATATTGATGGTGAGCAGGTTATATTCACCAAGTGAAATCGTATCCTGGTACGTAACATATCCAACAAAACTTATGCTAATTTTATATTCTCCCGGCTCTAGTCCCGTGATTCGATAATAGCCTCCCCGATCGGTGGCCGCCCCATCGGTAATATCGTTGCTTATTCCCTGGAGTGCCATATTTGCCCCTTCCAGCGGTTGCCCGGTCGACTCAGTTGATACAATGCCCTGGATCGTCAGGTTCTGGGCAGTTGCAGACTGTACTGCAAAGACACCCCACATTAGCAACAAAAAGAATGTAAGCACACAGACTGCAACACATGGATTAAAAAATCGAACAGCGAAGGCAGGCTGAAATATTTGTTGTAGCTTCAATAAAGCAATGAAACCGAATTGATCCAGCTGCCAATGTCTCGAATTGTTATGTCCGGGAGTTTGATCAGGTGAACTGCATGGTATGATGCTGTCATGTGCAACCATTGCGGTTGTTTTATTAGGAGTACTGGCTTACCTGAAAGCTCACTTACTAAGATAAGATGATTATCGCTTTGTGCTCAAAAGTGGCGATTAATCCCAATATCGAATATTCACATCTTTTTAGATCCGCTTGCTTAAAAATTAATATAAATCAAGAAGAAAAGATTTATTAGTTTGTAAATAGGAATTTGCAATCCCCAAATATAAGGAGAGCTGGTATGGGTAGAAAAGTGACGCAGATCATCGAGGATCAATTTAATGCCTGGAAACATCAAAACCGCAGTTCGCGCACTCCCTCCTCTAAGAAGAAGCATTACCCGGTGATTACTGTTTCCCGGGAGTTCGGAGCCCTTGGAGCAGCGCTGGCCGAACATATGGGAAAACGGACGGGCTTTAAAGTGTGGGATGAAGAACTGCTACAAGCGATAGCCAAAGAATTGGGGAGTAATGAAAAAATTATGGAGACTGTAGATGAGCGGATTCGAAAACCGGTGGAAGACACTGTTGTTGGGTTTTTAAAGAGTAAAAATACAAATGTGAACTATTTGCTTTCACTCATGCGTGTGGTTTCCACCATCGAGGAATATGGCAGCAGTATCATTGTGGGACGCGGTGCGGGTTATATCTGCCAGGAGGAAACATCATTCCATATTCGGGTGGTTTGTCCGCTTAAAAAACGGATTGAAGGCTATTCTCAAAGGGAAAATATCACCAAAGAAGAAGCACGGGAAATAATACAGGAAAAAGATGCGGAGCGTAGCGATTTTATTGAGTACAACTTTAACAAGGATGTCAACAATTCTTCAGACTACGACATCCTTCTGAACTCCGGTACATTTGACCTGGACGAAATGGCTGATATTGCTCTGCGGGCCTACGAGATCAAAATCGGGTTTCAGATCCCGGCTAAGAAAACGAAATAAGTTATTGCTGAATACAGCTCGACTCAGCTTAGTGGTCAGCAATTTTCGATGCATTGTTGCCTATTTTTGCGTTTCTTTCAGGCTTTGACGTATCGAACTTATTTCAACTGAATTACAGGGCTTATATGGATAAAGTACGATTTGGAGTGTTGAGTACAGCAAAGATCGGAGTCGAAAAAGTTATTCCCGCCATGCAACAGGGCGACTTTTGTGAGATTGCAGCAATCTCTTCCCGCAGCAAAGATCGAGCAGCAGAGGTGGCCCATAAGCTAAAAATTCCTACTACATTTGGTTCGTACGAAGAGCTTCTTGCTGATCCCGAGATCGATGCCGTTTATAATCCCCTGCCCAATCACTTGCACGTATCGTGGACACTCAACGCACTGGAAGCAGGAAAGCATGTGCTCTGTGAAAAGCCTATTGGCCTTTCTTCCGATGAAGCCCAAAAACTCATTGATGAAGCCGCTTCCTATCCTGACCTGAAGGTGATGGAGGCTTTTATGTACCGATTTCATCCCCAATGGCAAAAAGCGAAATCGTTGGTGGATGACGGTAGCATCGGTGAACTGCGGACCATTAGCTCGGTCTTTTCCTACTACAATGAAGATCCCGATAACATCCGCAACAAAGCCGAGATGGGCGGCGGTGCCATGATGGATATCGGCTGCTACTGCCTCTCCCTCTCGCGGTTTATTTTTGGGAGCGAGCCCAGCAAGATCAGTGGTTCTGTTGAATTAGATCCCGATTTCAGGACCGACCGGCTGGCTTCGGGCGTGCTGGAATTCGAGGATGGTACCTCCATCTTTACCTGTTCAACACAACTTGTGCCGGACCAAGGCGTCACTATCTACGGGACGGAAGGAAAAATTGAGATCGAAATTCCCTTCAATGCTCCGCCGGACAAGCCCACCCGCCTCTGGCTGACTGCCGGTGGGGAGACAGAAGAGATCAAATTTGAAGTCTGTGACCAGTATACGTTACAGGGCGACGCTTTTGCCCGGGCCGTGTTGGATGACAACGAAGTCCCCACGCCCCTGACCGACGCCCTTAACAATATGAAGTCAATAGAAGCTATTTTCGAAAGTGCGGACAAAGGCCTCTGGGTTAGACCGTAATTTCCAAACTTATTCCTCCAAACAAATTGCAATCAAACGCCTGAACGCTTTGCTCAAAAAAGAACAAACTATTGAAAAATTGACCAGGCAAACCATTGGCGGACAGTCAACACTGCTAAAATTTCTTCAAAATATACTCAATGAGGATCGCGATGATATCCGCCATATAGAACTGACCTATTTCTCACTTTCGGTTACCACCTTTTTCTATCTGCAGTTTGGGGGCGAGGAAGATAAAAAGGAATTACTGGATGAAGTGAACCACACGGTTTTTTCAAAAAGTATTCCCGCTTTGCAAGAGGATTTGCGATTGGAGCAGGCCCAAAATGAGTATGAACTTCGCCTCGAGGAGTACAGCAACCTGATTGTTGACCTGCTGGATGAAAGCAACGAAGATACCCCCGTCGTATCCCTTTTTATTCATTTCTATGAGAGCACAATGCAGATGTCTGCAAAGGATAAAATATTTGATACTGCCAAAGTGGGCAGAATCATGTCGAAATACATCATCGATAACATCAAACTGGTCAAAAAAAGTGTAGCTGCAAATAATTGAGGTGATGTGAACGATCTTTTTTATTCCCCTGCCTCAATGTTATGTTTGGTTTCGATGACGGAATCAGTAACATTTTAATGAACCGAATTTGTATGGAAAAATTAGGAGCGTTACGAGAAGCCATTAAAGATTACATCATGGAAAATGGGCAAGAATATGATCGTCTGCTTGTCTCAAAGGATTTCCATGACCAACTAAAGCAGGAGGCCACAGAAGCTGCTATCGACTTTCCACGAATGGAGGTTAAAACCGAGGTGGATTACGAATTTAAACTCTTACCCTAACCCCGCAATTTACTTCGTTTCCAGTTTCAGTGATAAGTATGGTACTAATGGCAGTTGATTAAAGCGCTGGTGTTTATAAACGTCATAATAAAACAAATTAACCTGGTCATAGGAATTGATCGCTCCCAGCTGAATTTCAAGTTGGGCAACAGGTAGTTCGAATGAGCGCTTAAGCGAAACATCCAGCCTGTGATAGTTTGGGAGTCGACCCTGAAACGGCTTCCCCATAATAACTCTGCTATTGCCAAAATCATCTTTCACATTGGGTAGCCCGTCCTCAAAGCTATATTGTTCATCAAACCCCATCGGTTTCGTAAATGGCAGTCCCGTACCCAGTTGCCACCTGACACCAGCCGTATATTCCCCTATTTCAATATTAAGCTGTGCATTAACCTGGTGACGGCGATCATGCAGAGGATGGTATCGCTGCGTCGATTCACCGAACCATTGCTCAAAATGATCCTGTCGGGTTTCGTATTCAGTCCAGGAATACCCGTACCCGACGAATCCGTAGATTCCCCGACCGGAGTTAATCTCAAGGCGTAGATCGCTACCATAGACCCACCCATCGGCCTGCGCCAAATCGGTGGTGAACTGTGCTTCAGGACTCCATACCGGAACAGGCAAATTCTGGAGACGCTTATGATAGCCTTCAACCGAAAATTGGACATGTTCTCCAAACAACTGCCGCCAGCCCAACAGTGCATGAACCGCCTCCATGCGTTCTTCCCCAACCGGAACCGGCATCCATGCCGTAAATACAGAACCGGCATCGCGTTTATCTGTGATTCCGGCTATCGGCTGACGATATAATCCAACCGCAAAACTCAACTCTTCTTTTTCTCCACCAAACGGCTGCCATGAACCCCGGATACGAGGCTCGAAGCTGGTAACATATGTTTCTCGGTCGATATAAAACGATGCCCCCGGACTCAGTTGAAACCGGTCGCCAATTGGGATTGTACTTCCCAGATATCCTCCCAGTTCCACCCTGAGTTCTGAATTTTCCTGGGGACCTGTTGCCAACTGGTTCAGGGCATAACTCAGTGAATTCAAATGTACGAAGGCTCCGTAATTCAGACGCACATTTCCCAAAAAACGGGTGAGGTTTAGATCAAGGTTAAAACGCGATGCATTTGAATAGCGCTCCGGCTCATTAATGTTTCCTACCTCATTGGATAAGTATGAAAAACCGGCATTGATATCGAATAATAGATCAGAACCCTCGGGCAGAACAACACATTCAGCCCCACCTACAACATTCTTCCAACTAAATGTATCTCCCTCCTCATAGTCGAGCCTGCCCTGGTCATAAGTTCGCATACCCATGATAGAGCATCGCGAGTTGCTCTTCCCAAAAAAACTGATTTTAAAGTACTGGCTGTCGAATTTTAGAGGCTGTTCTTCCCCCAAAAGCGTCGGGCTTGTATCTTCAATAAGTGACCGCCGGACTGAGCCAATCATAGATGTTCGCCCCTTTTTCAACGGTCCCTCCACAATAATTTCACCCAAAAAAGGACTCAGTGCCATTGATCCTTTGGTTTCCTCGCTATTTCCATCTCTCATCTTAATATCCATTACCGATGAGATACGACCCGTATACTTTGGCCCGAACCCTCCCGCATAAAAATCTGTACTGGACACCAAATCTTCGGGGAATGCAGAGAAGAACCCAAGAATATGAAACGGCTGATAAATGAGGGTTCCGTCAATAAGTACCATGTTTTGCGAGGGGGTCCCGCCGCGAATATAGAGTTGTCCGCCCCTGTCTCCTGTGGCCACCACCCCTGGAAGCGTAAGGAGATAACTTGCCAGATCGCCACTTCCAGCTGGTGTTGGAACCCGACTCAAATCGGTTGTAGAAATTTGCTGGCGACCGGCGTCTAAACGTGTAGCACCGCCCGTTGGCGCCACAACCAGTTCATCCAGCATCTCCTCATCTGGCTCCAGCTCAATACTTACCGTAGACCGTTCCCCTTCACCTAGAGAGAGCGTGTCGCTATAGGGTATATATCCAACAAAGCTGATACGGAGATAATGTTTCCCCGGATTTATATTACTGATATGGTAAAATCCATTGGGATCCGTTGCTACTCCCCTTACATTTTCAGATTCCAACTCTCGTAATATTACATTGGCTCCTTCAAGGGGTTGACCACTTGAACCGTCGTGGATTATACCTTGTATTGTCGCAGATTGCGCATTGCCAATCTCAACTCCTATACTATAAAAGAAAGCCAAAAAACAAAGTACGGTATAACATTTCCGCATCGGAGTATTTTTTAAGGCTGGCATGTAATAACGGTCTATTAAAGGATATTTAATTTATAGAATTAACAGATATCACCAAGGGGGCGACTCGAGTGGACACGGGATAACCCGTTCGCTATCATCAACACAACTTTTGTAAGGGATGGTTTTACTGACAATACCGGCAACATACCCTACCCCATGTTCTACATTCGTTATACCTTCGGGAAGATTGCGCCTTGGGTCATCCTCAAAGGAAAAAGCATCAAACCCGGTACCGGCTGCGGCCACATATATCTGTTTTTTCACAAGGGAAGCTCCGCCAGACAACCGACTTTTCACCTCATCACTTTCTATATAGGGATTCACTGTTACCAAGTACGTTCCCGAGACGGTGGTGGAAGAGTCCTGCAGGTGGGAAATGGTAAAGTAAGAGTCCCCTCCCCCGCTTTGTGTATTTTTCACCTGATAGACCGTTCGGGCGTCTACAAGTTGATCGACTCCATCTATAAAAACTTTATCATCATCATTGGTAAATACCGTATCCGCAATCAAAACTTCCGGAGTGGGATAGTCGGGTGGCAATTCTACGTTAAGACTGCTCAATTGACCTTCCGAATTCCTGGCAGCCAGGCGGTAATATCCACCCGGCTCGATATCCATTGTTGTCCAGTAGTTCCAGGCATACCGACCGCCACTAAAGCTGAAAAGCGTATCTTTCAAAGTGGCGGTTTTACCATCATCCAGACTTTCAATGGTTACAAGGGCATCAAGTGGCTGTGGTGAGAAAAACAACGAATCCCTGACCGGCATAACCCGAACCCATTGTGTATCCGCCGAAGCATCGAGATAGCCGTAGAAAGAGAAATGGTACTTATCATTTTTTTCCAGTGGATCAAAGTTGGGATCACAACTGACGATGAAGAGAATTAATAGCAGTGTAAAACATGATAAGCTTATCTTTTTCAGCCTATCGAATAATAAAATCAAATCCCCGAGCATATCCCCACCAGTTGTTAACCCTAACAAATCCCATTCTAATTACTAAAAAAGGGTGGGTAATACAATTTAAATATAACAAAGGCCCTTTGTAACAGGGCCTTTGTGTTTAAATAAGATTGTAGAATGTTAAGAGCTACGAACGATGTAAGCTATCTTACTTGATCTCCCAGGTTTCATTGCCGCGCAGCAACGCGTTGAGATCGCCTTTACCTTTACGCTCCAAGGCTTGGTCAATCTGGTGCTGAACGCCTTTTTCATAGAGTGGGCGGTCTACAGCATAGAGCACGCCAAAAGGTCGTGGCATATGCGTTTCGCCGGGCTTTGGAGCATCAAAAAATTGGGAAAGTAGATACGCCTTCGTCTTATCCGTTTCGTCATGAATCCAGAGATCCTCTTTGCTGTAGCTATCATCTTCAAGTGAGACCACTTCCGGCTTCAGCCCGTCCAGGCGAATACCTTTGTCGTCATCCTTACCAAAGATGAGTGGCTCGCCATCTTCCAGGTAGATCGCTTCACGTGGACGCGTTTTCCGATCGGTAAACAGTTCAAACGCGCCGTCATTAAAAACGATGCAGTTCTGGTAGATCTCCAGCATGGAAGTCCCTTTATGCTCATGCGAACGTTTCAACATTTCCTGCATGTGACGCGGATCGCGGTCCATCGTACGGGCGACAAACGTCCCGTCGGCTCCCATACTCAATGAGAGTGGATTGAAGGGATGGTCAACAGAACCATGTGGTGTTGACTTCGTGGAAGATCCTTCCGGTGAAGTCGGGGAATACTGCCCTTTGGTCAAACCGTAGATCTGGTTGTTGAAAAGCAACAGATTCACATCCACATTTCTTCGGAGAATCTGAACAAAGTGGTTGGCACCGATGGAAAGGGAGTCGCCGTCACCGGTGATGATCCAGACGCTCAGATCCTGGCGCGTCACTTTGAGTCCCGTAGAAATGGCGGGTGCACGACCATGGATAGAATGCATGCCGAATGTATCCATGTAGTATGGAAAACGAGCGGCACAACCAATCCCCGAGATAAAGACGATATCCTCTTTGGGGACGCCGATCTCAGGCATTGTTTTCTGTACCTGCTTCAGGATGGTGTAATCACCACAACCCGGACACCAGCGCACATCCTGGTCGGAGGAGAAGTCCTTGCTGGAATAATCCTCTCCATTGCCGTTGGTTACTTGTTCGAGATGCTCAGTTATTTTCGTTTGGATAGCCATGTTATAATCGAATATTCTGTATTCTAAACTAAAATGTGTTGATCACTATGCGTTTGATTTCGACGGGATCGCAGCCTTAATTTCCTGTTTGAGTTCTTCTACTCCAAACGGACGGCCTTTGATTTTATTGATCCCGATAGCTTTCATCTGGAACTTGTCGCGGATCAACCGGACCAGCTGTCCATTGTTAATTTCGGGAACCAGTACATTGTCATACCCCTTCAGCAACTCTTCCAGGTTGCGTGGAAAAGGTGAGATGTACTGCAGATGAATATGAGACACATCCATACCCTCTGTGCGCAACTCGTGAACCGCTGTTCGAATAGAGCCATAAGTTGATCCCCAGCCGAGCACAACTGTTTCACCGTTCTCAACACCATTATCCACTTCCTGCGGCGGAATAAAGTCGGCAATTTTGTCCCGCTTGGCCTCACGCTGCATGACCATCTTCTCATGGTTGTCGGGATCGTAGGAGACATCACCAGTAAGGTCCTCTTTCTCAAGTCCACCCACGCGGTGTTCCAGCCCTTTTGTTCCCGGAATTGACCAGGATCGTACGAACCGATCATCACGGACATACGGCAGGAATTTCTCTCCATCTCCGTTGGTTCTTGCCGGCTCAAACTTGATTTCTATCTCTTTGAGATCCTGCGTCTGTGGAAACTTCCACGGCTCCGATCCGTTGGCAAGGTATCCATCCGAGAGGAACATGACGGGAATCATATGTTCAAGAGCTATTCGACACGCTTCAAAAACCATGTTGTAACAATCGGCAGGTGAACGCGGAGCCACAATAGCAGCCGGACTCTCACCATTACGACCATACATCGCCTGCATCAGGTCGGCCTGCTCGGTTTTGGTCGGCATACCTGTTGAGGGACCTGCGCGCTGAATATTCAGTACAACCAGCGGCAGCTCCAGCATCACAGCCAACCCGATCGCCTCTCCTTTCAAGGCAATTCCGGGTCCGGAGGAACTGGTTACTCCCAGGCTACCACCAAAGGCTGCGCCGATAGCAGAACTAACAGCCGCGATCTCATCTTCCGCCTGGAACGTATAAACGCCAAAATGTTTCTGCTTTGACAAACCGTGCAGAATATCTGAAGCCGGGGTAATTGGATAGGATCCAAAAAACAGGGGCAGCTTGCTCTGGTGTGCTGCAGAAACGAGACCCAGAACCGTTGCATCGGTACCCGTAATATTGCGATACGTTCCGGGTTCCAGGGAAGCTTCTTTAACGGAGTAACGTGAACTGAATACCTCGGTGGTTTCTCCGTAGTGATACCCTTCCTTTAGCACCTTGACATTGGCTTCGGCAATATCCGGCTTGTCTTTGAATTTCTTTTCCAGGAAGGAAATTGTAGAATCCAGAGGGCGGCTGTACATCCAGTACAACAGTCCCAGAACAAACATATTCTTACACCGCTCCTTATCCTTGTACCCGAGATCGCTTTCAGAGAGACTCTCCTTGGTCAGCTTTGTAACATCGATCTCAAGTACGTTGTATTGCGAGAGCGTATCATCTTCAAGTGGACTGACATCACCCTCGTAGTTAGCCAAATTCAGGTTGCGGCTGTCGAAGCCGGAGGTATTGGCGATGATGGTACCGCCCTTGTTCAGCAGCGACAGGTTTGCAATCAAGGCTGCAACGTTCATAACCACCAGCACATCACACTTGTCACCGGGTGTCAAAATCTCTTTACTTCCGAAATGGAGTTGAAAAGAAGAAACACCTGGAACAGTTCCAGCTGGTGCGCGAATCTCCGCTGGAAATTCAGGGAGTGTTCGCAGGTCATTGCCTTCCAAAGCGGTGGTATTGGTAAAAAGAGAACCGGTAAGCTGCATTCCATCACCGGAATCTCCGGCAAATCGAATGGTTACTTCTTCCCGTTCTGTGGACGTTTGACTCATTGTTTAAAAGCTAGACTTTATTAAATCCTAATTACATGCCAAAGGTACGTAATTTGAATGAGATTTATTAAAAAACGGTTCCCGGGTTTCCACTATTGAATACACACCACTACCATGAAAACGTTCCTAAATAAATAATTCTTATCCCTATTTGTCCTTATTTTTATACATATAATACTCATATAACCTAATTATATTAACTTTATGAGTTTTCAAGAGATATCACTCAATAGCTCAAATATGACAAATGCTGAGCGTGACATGCTATCGGAGTAGTCTTACAGTGCATTGAGCGCATATTAATTTGTGGTAACTGGACTAGGACCCGGTCTCAAATTCCTGAATCGTACCATATCCACCAACAACAATGATTCGGTTACGCGCCCCCCAAATGTCTGTGAGATTCCATCTCGTTACATACGGCTGCTCCCTCCAAACGTTTCCCTGGTACCTCATAATGGTGCCGTTGACTCCCACTGCATAAATATTATTATCCGAGTTTCCCCATATCCCATACAGTCCATCCTTTGTCTTGCTGTCAATCTTCGCCCATTCGGTTCCGTTATAATGTAGCATTGTCCCACCCGAACCAACCGCATACACACTCTCTCCAGATAGTCCCCAAATTGTATACAAGGGCGGGAAATCCGAGGCAATACTGGTCCATTCGGAACCATCATAATGGAGTATGACCCCGTCGGAACTGACGGCAAATACATTGTCTTTGGAGGGACCCCATATGTCATTAATCTGCTCAAGCTCCGGGTGCGCCATCGACTGCCATTCTGTTCCATCAAAATGCAGGATAGAGGCACCTGACCGAGCCACAAACAGGTTATCCGCGGCACTACCCCATATGGCAGTAAGGTTTTGTGTAGCCGGAATCTGAAGCGGTTTCCAGCCTTTTCCATCATAATGTAAAGTAGTCCCGGTAGAACCGATGGCATACACGTTGTCTGAGGCGCTTCCCCAAACATCAGTTAGCGTAATATCAATCCCGGTTTCCATCTGAATCCATTCGACGCCGTCGTTGTGCAAAATCGTCCCATTTGAACCAACCACAAAAATATTGTTTACAGAACTGCCCCATATGGCATTGTAGTATTCATTGGGTCCCGGAAATTCGACCGGCTCTCTACCTATGGCAGGATCCTGGCTAAGATCGGTACAGGCTGGGATTGTTATAATTGTTGTAAGGACTACAGCCATTGACGGCATACCAATTGCTCCCCCAAAGATGCGTGACAAGATGGTATGGAAAAGTTTATTCACCATAGCTGAATTGCTGTTTCAACCAATATAGCAGGATTATCGATTAATTTTAAGGATGCTGTTTACACAGAAAAAAGAAGCCAACAATTGACTCCCCCTTGGTTTCGCCACAATGTAGCCCCCTTTAGCCCTTTTCATGGTAGTGTTCCTTGTTGTGTGACCAAATCCGCCGGCAGGCGGAGTATAGAACTTTACAAATTAATAAAATACATCTCCGAGGCTGTCCGGAAAGTATTACTCAAGATCAGGGTTCCTAATAATTTAGTTGAGACGTCTATATATGTATTGGTCAATCCTCTTTGTCCTTCACGCCAGTGGGCGGACAAGCTCTTATCCAAGGAGGAACTCTTGGGTAAAACTTCCTTGAATGCATCAAAGGCAAGTGCCGATGTCCCTCTTGGAGAAGAGGGATTTAGGGAGATTGACCAATCTTCAACTATTTAGGTGGAATACTTACCAATTTAGACTTTTGGGATAACCTCGAACCCGATGCTCCGCGTCAATACCCTATAAATTTGGACGCAGAGCGTCACTCTGGGGTACCGCCGCAGAGCGACGGTACCAAGCAAATATTCATGAACCGGGACACCAGTAAAATCCAAGAGTGGGGGGATCCCTCAAGCAATTCCTAATTAATCCATCCCCAACCCACAACTGCACTGTATCACGCCACCGGTTCGGGCGTTGGTATCGGCGTGCCAGTCAAAATGGCTGGGATTATAACCCTCCTGCTCCCACCAGAACGGCAATCTTTTTTGAGGATGATTCCCAATCTCATTCATCGTTGCAGAATCATACAGCCGGCCATTCACCATGGTGTAGCGGACGTTTTCGGTTTGACGGATGTCCTCCAGTGGGTTGCCATCCAACACAATCAGATCCGCCAGCTTGCCCTCTTCGATGGAACCGAAGGCATGATCCATGCCAATATATTCCGCCCCGTTGATAGTCGCGGTCCGCAGGGCCTCCATCGCTGTCATACCGCCCTGGTGGAACATCCACAACTCCCAGTGAGCGCCGAGCCCCTGCAGCTGCCCGTGAGCACCAAGATTTACGGTCACGCCCTCTCTGTACAGCTCTTTTGCCAATGATGCACTTTCTATGTGCCCGATTTCATATTCCTCCTGTGGAATCATCTTGCGGTGGCGGGACCGGGAATCCACAATCGATCGGGGTGTGAAATTGAGCAGGCGCTCTTTCTCCCAGACCTTGGTATGCTGATACCAATAATATTCGCCACTAACACTGCCGTAATTTACTACCAGTGTTGGCGTATACCCGGTGCCGCTTTCTCCCCAGAGCGTTTTTACATCATCATATGCCGGGTAAATCGGGATGTTGTGCTCAATACCGGTGTGCCCGTCCAGGATCATGCTCATATTATGTGTAAACGTGGATCCTCCCTCAGGCATCACCATTACCTCGAGCTCACGCGCTGCCTTCATCACCTGCTGGCGCTGGTTACGCCGCGGCTGGTTGTAGCTTTTGACAGAAAAAGCTCCATATGCCTTGGTTCGCTCAATAGCTGACTTGGCATCTTCATAGCTGTTGATAACCGCTTTGAACTCGGCATCCGCTCCGTACAGAATGCGCCCGGTGGAAAAGATACGCGCTCCGACCATATTCCCGGCTTTCACCATCTCTGCCTGCGAGAAAATCATGTCGGAATTGGCAGAGGGATCGTGTGCGGTGGTCACGCCGTATGCCAGGTTCGCAAAGTACTCCCACTGCTGCTGTGGACTCAGTCCCTGCCGAAAGTTACCGATATGGGCGTGCACATCTACGATGCCGGGCATAATTGTTTTGCCGCTTACGTCAATAACCTCGGCCCCGGATGGGATCTCAACCTCCCCCGCTGGTCCAACTGCTTCTATGAGATTCTCATTGACGATAACGGTCCCTTTCTCAATAACACGATCTTGATCATCAATCGTGATAATACGTCCCCCGGTCAAGGCAATGGTTCCAGTGGGCTTGTCGAACTGCAGTTCCAGATTTATGGCTGTCCCCTCCTTGACGTCCAGCGGCAGTTCTCTATCGCTATCCTGTGCCCCTTCTTCCAGGAAATTGAAGGCGTTCTGCAGGCTCACTGAAAAATACTCCTCTCCCAGCGTCCAGTGTAGGCTTTCGCTGTCGGCCGACCAGTGCAGATTCATGCCCGCATCTTCGGCTACGTGGGTAACCGGGATCGCATCGGTGTCAGCACTCAGGGTGATGTCGATACCTGTCTGTGGAAATGGGGCGATATACACTTTGAAAAGCTCATTAAAGGCCACCCACTTGTTATCGGGACTTACCACAAAATTATTGGCATACTTTGAGGTAAAATGGGTTCTCTCGTCGTTTCCGGACAGGTCAACACTCTTAAATGCATTGTCGAGGTATGACCCACCCAGGAAAAAGATCCGCTTCCCGTCGGCACTGAACTGGGGATCAGTCCCTTCCTCAGTGACCAGCTGTCTCTCTCCTCCATTGGCAGGCATAGTGTAAATGCCCGTATCTTTGGTATAGGTGTGCCCCTGGTGATCATTTCCATCCTCCAGGCGGAACAGTATCGTATTCCCTTCAGGTGAGAATGACGGATTCCGGTAAATGCCCTTTTCTTCGGTTATCTTTTGTGATTGGGGATCAGATTCATTCAAAGATAGCGACTTGATCGCACCCTTTGCGGTATCACTCCATGTGGTGTAGATCAGGCGGTCACCACTTGGAGAAAAAGCGGGTTCAAACTCCAAATAGTTACTATCTGTTAATCGCTGGGGAGTACCGTTGGGAAGCTCTTTCTTCCACAGTTTGCCAGCCGCATTGAACACCAACAGCTTTCCATCTGGTGAAGTCACGGCATGGCGAATAGCTTTGGCGGTAAACTCTTCGGGCGCTGGATCCTGGGTAAAGCTCACTGCGTCATAGATTTTGTGCTTGGCACTCGCTTTAAAAGGGATAACCTCTTCTTCCAGCGTCTCCACATTCAGCTTATGGATTTTGCCCTTGGCCCAGAACACAAGATGCTCGCCGTCGGGCGTCCAGTCCATGTTTGTGTAGGGACCAAAGATCGCCCATGCCTCCTGCTGGTCTTTACTGAGTTGATCGTACACAGGCTTCTCAACACCGGTTTCCAGATCGTGAATATACAGCACGCTCTTGGTGCGCACCCTTCTGACAAAGGCCATCTTCTTGCCATCGGGAGAAATCGTCGGGCTGATGGCTCCCCCCGTGCCGCCGGTAATACGCTCGGTCTCCCCGGTCTCGCGGTCATATCGCTGGATCTGGTAAATCTGGCTGTTGGGATCCTTGTTGTACTGAAAATGCCCGCCGGGATAGACTGATTCACTGTAATACACATACCGGCCATCGGGCGAAACGTATGGCTGCCCCAAATCCTGCTGTTCGTTGTTCTTCTCTACAAGCTGCACGCCCGATCCGCCGCTTTTATGGTACAGCCAGAGCTCTCCGGCACCCAGTGAACGGGTCGAAGTAAAATGCTTTTTGGCGATCAAGTAGTCTCCTTCCGGCGACCAGACGGCGTTGTTCAGCAATCGAAAATCCTCTTTTGTAACCTGCCTGGCATCACTGCCGTCTCGGTCCATCACCCAGATATTATCGGCTCCACCGGCATCGCTGGTAAAGGATATCTGGCTGCCGTCGGGACTGAATCGCGGCTGAATTGCATAGGCCAGACCTTCCCGCAGGAGCTCTGCCTCTCCCCCTCCGATCGGCATAATGTAGATATCGCCCAGCAGGTCAAACACAATCTCTTCTCCATTAGGACTCACATCCAGGTTCATCCAGGTGCCTTCATCGGTAGTAATGGTCACCTCTTTATGAGGCCCACCGGGATCGGTCACATCCCACTTTTCCTCTTCCTCATCCTGGGCATAGAGTGTTGGGGACACTGTTAACAGGTATACTAGAGACAGAAAGGGTATAAAACGTTTCATAACATGTATTAGCTGACATTGAAGATGAATTGGCTCAATGTAAAAAATTTAGGGGGAGAATAGACAGGCTTAAAAAGTTTTTATCTTAAAAGCAGGTATGAGAATAGGCCCATCGATTTATTTCAAACTGCCGGTTCATTGGGAGAGCTACCTCGGTACAACATTATACGAACAAAGTTATCCTGTCACCATTGGAATCAGGATAGGCAGGATTAGAAGATTTGCTGGATTACTTCTTATGCAGCATTACATCCTGTCATCCTCAAATCCTGTAAATCCCGGTTCCAATTTTTTGTTCACCTCGTACACGTGCTTCACCTCTCATCGTGAGGGGCAGACACCTCCAATATTCAATGTCAGGCCGTCATTAAGGTTATACGAGGTAGTCATATAGGTAATATGACGCCGTCGGACGGTCTATACGACGATAGTCAGATAGGCTATTCGACGGTAGTCAGATTGGCTGTTTGACGGTAGTCAGATTGGCTGTTTGACTATCGTCACGTAGGGTAATTGACGGTAGTCAAACAGGGTATGCGAGGGCCCTGACATAGACCGTGTCAGGGCCTGACGAAGCCTGTGTGAGGTCCCTGGGGCGAATAGCGCGAGTGCCAAGATGAATTTTGGGGCAGGTCTGCAAGAATAAAACACTTGCTTATTCAGCCATCATTGAACAGTCCCGTACCGCTACCCCTCAAGCAACTCCGCAATGCCCTTGTACATTGTCGAAAGTTCATCACGCGTAGTGCAATACGGCGGCATCAGGTAGAGCACATTCCCGAGCGGTCGCAGCAGTAGGCCGTGATTCACGGACTCTTTTTTGATGTGGTTGGCCACTTCATTCAGGTAGCCGTCCTCATCTTCATTGTCTATTTCTATGGCAGCGATGGTGCCGGTTACCCGTTGTTTCTTTAGCTTGGAATGATCCATAAGCTGGTCCAGCTCCTCCCGATGCCACTGCTCCATGGCGCTGAAGGTGGGCTCGTTTTCCTCCATCAGCTCCATCGAAGCGATTGCAGCGGCACAGCCAATCGGGTTTGCGGTGTAACTGTGACCGTGCCAGAATGTTTTCATCGGATCAGAGCTATTAAACGCTTCGTATATCTCATCTGAGCAGACGGTGATAGAAAGCGGGAGCGATCCACCGGTGAGTCCTTTAGCAAGGCAGATGATATCGGGCTCCACTTGGGCGCGATCGGACGCAAACCAGTGGCCTGTGCGGCCAAAGCCGGTCATCACCTCATCAAACAGCAACAGTGTGCCATACTGGCGATTCACCCAGTGCAGCTTCTGTAGAAAGCTTGTGCGACACATCCGCATGCCGCCGGCCCCCTGGATAAGAGGCTCAATCATGATGCCAGCATACTTATCCGGATTTTCATTAAGCATAGCCTCGAGTTGCTCGATAACGGCATCCTCTTTGTCTCCAGCTTCATCGTCGCCGATCCAGGTCTGGGGATACGGCAGGAACTCTACATCAAAGAGAAGCTCACTAAACACCTCGGTAAACATCGAGCGGGCACCGGCCGACATTGCGCCGAAGGTGTCGCCGTGGTAGGCCCCCTCAAAACAGATAAATGTCTTGCGCTCCTCCCCCCTGTTTTTCCAGTACTGCCATGCCATCTTCATGCCCACTTCCACGGCTGTGGAGCCATCATCCGAATAGAACACGCGGTTTAAATCGCCGGGCAGCCGGTTGGTCACTTGTTCGGCAACTTTTTCGGCGGGATCGTGCGTAAAGTTGGCGAAGATCACCTGCTCCAGCTTTTTGGCCTGTTCGTGGATGGCCTCAGCGATTTTGGGATGCGCATGCCCGTGGATATTGACCCACCAGCTGGAGATACAGTCCATGATGCGGCGTCCGTCTTCCAGCTCCAGCCACAGGCCATCGCCTTTTGTTACTTTCAGTGGTTCGGGTGCGTCTTGAATAATAGTGAAGGGATACCAGATGTTCTTGTGCATCGTCGAGCTCTTTTTTTGTTCTCTGATTTGGTAAGAATATCTGCCGGAGAAGTTCTTTAAGTGCACGGGAGAATGCAAGTATTTAAAGGAGGAATATTGGTATTTCCACCCGGTTCTCGGAATGACTCATAATTCTTTTAGAAGCTCATTTAACAACCGTCTAACGCTGGGATCAATGGGTTTAACGTCAGTTCGATATAATAAATGTTATTGTGGGGATGCAGCGATCCTTCGGGGGGAAATTAGAACCGGGATTTACAGGATTAGAGGATCTGCAGGATGGTAATGTTTACTGAAAAGAAATCCCGTACATCCTTTAATCCTGCCCATCCCGGTTCCAAGTGTAAAATGTGAAACACTTGTACTGCGAGCTTCAACTCGCAGTACTTTAATTCCAAATTACGTTTAAAAAATAGGTTCATACTCATTCCCACTCTTTTAGCAGAACTCTGTATCGAAACATTCTTGTAACGATTCCGGTCCCAATTCATTCATTGACGGGATCTCTGCAAGCACATCAATATTACCATATTTCTCAATGGCTTTGCGGTTACTTTCATTTTTGGGCCCATTCATCACTACACCCAAAATTTCGATATCCCGCTCCCTCATGGCTTCCAGGGAAAGGAATGTATGGTTGAGGGTACCCAGCTCACTCCTGGACACCAGTAGTGCCGGCAAATCAAGATAGCTGATAAGATCAATAATCATATCCTTCCCATTCATCGGCACCATCAGTCCCCCTGCTCCTTCAACAATGAGGTTTTCAGTATCGAATTCGGGCAGCTTGAAATCATTCATTTTAATCTCAACGCCGTCGATGGCTGCCGAGGCATGGGGTGACAGCGGTTCTGTTAGCTGAAATCTTTCCTTAACAAATTGACTATCGGGTAGTTCCGTCACTCGTTTCACGAACTGAGTGTCGGTCTCCTCTTCAAGGCCGGATTGAATCGGCTTCCAGTAGGTGGCGCTCAGCGCTTGCGTTAACATGGCCGATACAACGGTTTTACCGATTCCCGTGTCCGTTCCAGTGACAAACAATGATGTTGGGAAATGTTGCATGGTTATGATTGGTTGGTCTGACAAAATTTGTATTAACGTTAGTTCGGTATAAAATTAGTGCTCGATACCTTCCCCTATCGCCACGATGGTGTCTGCGGAATGAGAGATCTTAACTCAATTCTCCCTCGCGATCGATATGGCACTCCAAAAGCAAGTATTAGGAATTAAAAGATCCCTAAAATGAAATTAAAAATTATCTAGAACTCACATTAAAATAAGAAATTCGTCTTTCATCCTATCTCACCGCTATCACAGCTTTAAATTACTTCGTTATTTTAAAAATTAGTGCTGTAAAACTCTTTTGTAAAAATCCACTAACCCGCATTTTCTAACAATCCTTCTTGGTAAGAAAAGCGAGCTTAACTTGCAACCAATTATTTTTTTTCAAATAATATCCTACAATACTGAATAGCTATACAGATTAACACAGGCTCCAATATTATGTTTAGTAGCTATTTCAAAACAGCCTATCGGCTCTTTAAGAGGAATAAAATATATGGTGTCATCAACCTTATCAGCCTGTGTATTGGTATGACGTGTGTCATTTTGATCTATACCTATGTAAAGTATGAACTTAGCTATGATGACTTTTTCAAAAATGCGAATCGAATCTACCGGTTAGAATATTATTCTGATTTACGTGGCGAGTTAAACACCCGATATGCAAATATTAATCAGAGTGTAAATCCCGGCTCGCTTAATTCTATATTCGGCATTGAAAAGAACGTTAGGTTTGCCCCCCTGCCCGATGTTTTTGCAGAAGCTAACGGCCAAAAAATTGCGGAGTCTGATTTCTGGGCAGCCAATCCTTCTTTTTTTACTCTCTTTGACTTTCCCCTCCTAGAGGGTAACAGGAACAGCGTGCTTGCACAACCAAACAGTATTGTCCTCACGCAAAAAACGGCCCAGAAGTATTTTGGAAATACGCGAGCTCTCGGCAGAACACTGAATATTACCTTCCAAGACAAAAGCACTACTCTGACGGTCACCGGCGTAACGGATCTTCCACCCAATACCCACTTGCACTTTGATGCTATAGCTTCAAAGTCTTTAACGGAAACTTTATATAACAGTAAATTATCAGAAATATATCTCGGGTATAATTATCTGCAGCTTACAAAGGGACAGCATCCGGACGCCATCGAAAAACAGCTACACGAAATAAATAAAGTTGATTACCGCCTGAAACCGCTTACAGATATTCACCTGCTCAGCAATGTAAGAGCTGAAATAAGCCCTAACAGTGATATCCGGTATATCTATTTCCTATCGGCTATCGCCATCATCCTTCTTGTCATCGCCAGCATCAACTTCACCAGTCTGTCTACGGCCCAGGCACTACGACGTTATAAAGAAGCAGGGATTAGAAAAGTAATGGGTGCTGACAAAAGACAACTCATCACTCAATTCCTATTTGAAGCTATTATGCTTTCTCTGATGGCTCTTGCTGTCAGTTACATAGTAATCTATTATGCCCTGCCTTCTTTAAATTTGCTGACTGGGAACTACCAGTTTACTTTTCCCGACTTTTTCAATTTAACATCCATCATTTTATTTATCCTGACAGCTGTGTTAATGGGTATATTAGCCGGATTGTATCCCGCTTTTCTACTTTCTGCTTTTCAGCCCATTAAAACTCTTAAACAAGT
Source organism: Aliifodinibius sp. S!AR15-10 (assembly GCF_031569985.1). Lineage (NCBI taxonomy): Bacteria > Pseudomonadati > Balneolota > Balneolia > Balneolales > Balneolaceae > Fodinibius > Aliifodinibius sp. S!AR15-10. The sequence continues at coordinate 39,176 of NZ_JAMQKA010000021.1, forward strand.
TTCTCCATCTGGGAAAAAAGGTACTGCTATCTGGAAATCTATTGTGGTGATTCAGTTTGCGGCTTCCATCGCCATGATTATCTGCACAGTGACGATCTACCGGCAGCTTCATTACGTCCAATCCAAAGATCTCGGTTTTAATAAAGAGCGGATCATTACAGTAACCAATACACAGGGAGATAGGTATGCTCCATTGAAATCCCGCCTGCAATCACTTGCAAGCGTTGAGGATGTCAGTGTCTCCTCCTATATCCCTGGGATCAGTAAAACAAGTGGAACAGCGTTGGTGCAGATTGCATATTCTTCGGATTCCCTCACATTTAATTGGATTTCGGTCGATTACGACTTCTTTGATACTTATGGTATCAAACTGAAAGAAGGCCGGACGTTCTCGGAGGAGTATGGTACGGACTCCACCCAGGCGTTTATGCTAAATGAAACTGCGGTCAAAGCCTTGGGTTGGGAGTCCCCGTTGGGCAAAGAATTAAATGCCTTTAACAGAAATGGGACTGTAATTGGTGTTACGCAGAATTTCAATTTTCTTTCCTTATATCAAAATTACAGTCCTATTATATATCTAATTGATGAAAGTCTATTTTTCAATTTTTCTATTAAGATTGCTCCATCAAATACCATTTCAAATGCCCTCTCTCAAATAAAGGAAACTTGGGCAACGATGTTACCTAACAGCCCTTTCGAATACCAATTTGTTGACGAGCAGTTTGATGCTTTATATAAAAACGATCAACAGATGGGAACTATGTTTGCCCTCTTTGCCACCTTGGCGCTTTTTATTGCCTGTTTGGGATTGTTCAGTTTGTCTTCGTTTATGGCCATAAATAAACGAAAAGAGGTGAGTATTCGAAAAGTACTGGGGGCTACCGTTACGGATATCCTCTTGTCCCTTTATAAAAACTACGGAAAACTTATCATCACCGCCTGCTTGATCGCCACTCCTGTTTCGTATCTTTTCTTAAGAAATTGGCTGCAACAATTTGCGTTCAAAATCACAATCTCTTTTTGGGTCTTCCTGATTGCTATCGCCGCTATCCTATGTATCGCTATTGTAACGGTTAGCTATGAATCTATCAAAGCAGCCACAGCAAATCCGGTTAACATGTTAAAAACAGAATAAACTGTTTCAGTTTGCCGATTGCCGTCGGTCGTGTAACCTTATTTCAGCAGCTTCACTTCTTAATCAGTAGTAGAATCACTTATAAATGCCAAAAATTCAAACTTAGACAAGCTCTTTAATCCCGAAATTCTCCACTCCATCCTGTAAAACCCGAATGATTCCGGTCAAATGACAACCAGAGAATTTCAGCCATTCTTCAGGAGTACACAGTAATAAAAAATCATCTTACTTATGTCTTTCAAATGGCAAATCAAGAGACTTTCTGGTATGGATACATTTTTGAAAAAACTACGAGTCAAAATTCCGTTTTACGGCTATAAAAACGACATGGTAGCTTACCTGGATATTGCCATCCGATTTCTCATCCCAGTGGTTGATGAGCAGTTGCAGTTCTTTAGGAGAAAGATGGCGTCCCTGCTGCTGTGTTCCTGCTCCCACCTTTTTTATATGCCGGAAGAAATCGGCTGCGCTGTCGAACTGCTGCGTTACGGTATCCTCGTAGTAATCAACCTGCACGGGTCCCCCCGATAGTTTGATCAGGATTTCCTCGGTATCCGGCAACTCATTACCGGTGTATGGCAGTCCGAGCTCCCGACATGCTTCCTTCCATTCGGGAAAGCTTTCATTGCCCGGGAAAGAACCGAGCAATAGACCACCGGGTTTTGTCGCCTCTAAAAATTTGCCCACCGTAATAGCCGGATGTTTGAACCATTGTGCCACAAAACCGTTGACGGTCATAGCGTAGGTTTCAGGATCGGCATCAAACTCTTCGGCATCCAGTGTTCGGAAAGTAGTATTTTTATAGCCCCCGTACTTTCCACGGCAGGTTTCCAGCATTTCGGGAGAGATATCAGTAATCTCCAGCTCCCGGTCGGGCAACAGTTCTATTAGACCCTGGGTCACAAATCCAGTTCCGCACCCTACCTCAAGGATCGGGCCTTCGGGCAGGATATCAATCCACGGGCGAAGCGAGGCAATTAGTCGATCAGCAATACCACGCTGCACCTCGGCATGTTCATCGTAATATGAAGCGGCCTGGCTGAAGTTTTCTTTTACAGAATGTTTTGTGGAGTAATTCGTATCTGTAGTCATTCAATAAGTTAGGTCTTTGTCGTTGCTCAATCTGAATTATCAGAAGGGGAAATTTATCAAAAGATCTCGGTCAATTCAGGTTTTATGAAAGCCCAACACTGCTCCATGTGAGTGAATGGCAGAGCGTGGCCGGCATCTTTCACCTCAAAATAAGAAGCCTGTCCCTGAAAAATATCATAGAGCTCTCTACCCTTTGCTTTTGGAACAATGCTATCAGACGAACCGTGCAGAATACAAATTTTTTGTGCGTTTTTAATCGGTTCAATATTCAAAGTTGACCGGTTAAGAGCCTGAAGATCATCCAACAATTTCTGGGGCTTGCACTCTTTCCCATTGATTGACGGCGGGGCATCAGGTTTATAGGCATTTTCCATAAATTCCTCCAGCACCTGCTCCGGATGCTCCTGCAGAGTTCGGCTCATTTTATTCAGTATGAGCTTGGAACGTCGCCTGAACTGGGCTGCGGCAGGGTGAAACTCTCGAAATCCTCCAAAAATCACCAGCAAGTCTGCCGACCTCAGTTGCTCATCAGGACACATATGGAGGCCAAATGAGTGGGCAAAAAGAACCTTTGGTTCACTAGTCTCATCGGCTTCAACTGCATGTTGATTTCCCCAGTAACCGCGATCCCAAATTTCCATTAAATACTGGTCACTTACCAAATCTCTCCAGGGTTCCCAACACGTTCGGTCGAAGCCCCAGCCGTGCCATGCAAGTAGTTTTGTGTCAGTTTTCATTCCACCTCCGCAGCGTTTGAATAAGGCGATCTATATGTTCCTGCGTATGATTACTTGAAAGAGTAATACGTATGCGTGAACTGGCTTCAGGTACTGTCGGGGGTCGAATGGCCGTTGCCAGGATGCCTTGCTTTTTCATAAAATCTGATAACGCTAATGTTTCTTCTTCATCCCCGATAATGATCGGAATAATTTGGGTGGTGGATAACCCGGTATCATAGCCGTGTTGTTTAATATGTTCTTTCAGTCTCTTTATAGCCCGGTGATACCTGCTTCGTTCCGAGTTCATTTGGGGGATTAAGTCCACCGCTGCATCCAACGCTCCTATAACCGGTGGGGGAAGTGCAGTCGTATAAATAAACCCTGGACAAAAATTGATAAGATATTCCTTTATGTCATGTGAACATGTGATAAAAGCACCGAACGCTCCAAAAGCCTTTCCAAATGTGCCAAGAGTGATATCAATCCTCGGCATATTAAAGGCCAGTCCAAGCCCGTTGTGCCCCCACACTCCCACCGCATGAGCATCATCGACAAAAAGCATGGCACTGTAACGATCGGCCAGTTCAGTGATTTCCTCCAGGTCGCTCCGGTCCCCATCCATGCTGAAGACCGTTTCGGTTACAATAAGGATGTGGTTATAAGACTCTTGTGAGGCTTTTTCAAGCAGGCTTTCCAAGTGGGTGGTGTCATTGTGATCAAATCGCTGAAAGGTGGCCCGGCTTAACAGGCTTCCCTGCAGTAAACTGTTGTGGGACTTTTTATCCGCAAGTATAAGTGAGTTGCGATCGGTAAGGGCCTGCAGGATCGTACTGTTGGCCTGGAATCCACTGTTAAAGATGAGGGTTGCTTCAGACTTAAATGTTTCTGCCAGTTTCTGCTCAAGCTTCGAATGAATATCAAAGGTACCGCTAACAAGGCGCGAGGCGGTAGAACCCACCCCATAATTTTGCGCATATTCCTGAGATCGTTCCTTGAGTTTCGGATGACGGGAAAGTCCCAGGTAGTCATTAGAGCAAAAATTAATTAACCTGGTTCCCTCTCGTTGGATCTCAACTCCGTCTTCGAGTGGTTTAAGAGGGCTTAGCGTGCGGAGTTGGTTGTCCTGCCTGCGCTTGTTTAGCGCTTTATTGATAAAATCCCAGTGTTGAACTTCTTTTGACACCTAGTTGGCGGCCAAATTTGGTTGGTTCCAGGTTGAGTCGCTTGCAAAGGTTCTCAGCATTGCCCGGAACTGCCGGACAAATCTTCGCTTTTGATATTTCGGGGCAAACTGAATGAACCCGAGCATGAATAAACGTTGTGTTTCATCATCATAAATGGTGAATGTGACAAAAGGACCTCCCATGGCTCCTTCCGTCATACGCCACCAGCCGAGCGTTTCGTACGTTATATCACCGTTCAACTGAAAAGAGTTGGTCTCAAGGGCAACGTAATCTTCGCGATAATCAGTCGTCACATACGAGCTGTCTCGCGATCCGCGCACCCACTTTTCCCAGAGTGAATCGCGCTTGGCGTGGATCCAGTCTTCATCCAGGAAATTGATATTGGGTACATCTGATTTCCACCATGCCCAAAAACGCCGGTCATTGTTGGGCAACTGTCGCTGCATGGTATAAAAGTAATTGGTTTCCCCATTCTCTACATACGAGGTATCCAGGTGGGTATAGTAGTCGTGCTGAACCCGTATCTTCCAACCATGATTGGTCATCATAGAATCTTCAATCGCATACTTTTCTCCACGCCTGTACACTTCCTCCTGCCAGCGGGCAAGCTCTTTATCCATTAAACTACCCACGATATTGGCTTCCCCATTCCGGATTTTGGAGGCCAGTGCTGAATCACTGCCGGAAGTCAGTACCATTGACCATTGGTTACGATACCATTTATCCTGCAGAGGGAAAGCATAGGCATTTCCAACTTCGACCTCCTGCTCTACCTCATCGCTGAGCAATGCCCTGACGAAGCGGCCTACATTCGTTTCCGAATTAATCGGAGACGCGATAATTATATTCTTTTGGTATTTCAGATTTTCCAGCTGCTCATTCGTATTGAAATCCTGGAACTTGAGATCAAAACGAGGCTCATATCCCGCGAGATAGTCAATTCCCCCACCATAAGTAGAACGGATGGCATTGGCGGTCTCGCTGTCGAACTGTGTGGAATCCATCATCACCACGACCTGCCCAAACTGCCCCTGCGCCTCTTTCCTGTAATCTCCATCACAAGAGGCCAGCACGATGACCGGCAAAAGTAAAAGAGCGATCTGTTTAACGTATTTCATGGAAAATCCTCTTAACAATTGAATGATTATTGCTTACCATACTTCAACCTATGAACAAAAGCAAATACCTTTTCCTTCCATCCATTTTCAGGATAATGCTTGCGGATATTGTCGATCAGCGCACTTCCCACAATGAAGCCTTCGGCCTTTGCCGCGATTCGTTCAGCATCCTCATGTGAACGAATGCCAAATCCAATCATCTTGGGATTCCGGGTAACATTTTCATTTACACGATCGATGAAGCGAGCAACTGATTTGGCCACTTCCTCCCCATCCCGGGCACCCGTTACACCGGTGACCGACACGCAGTAGACAAAGCCTTCCGATTTTTTGTCGATAAGCTGCATACGTTCGTCGGATGTGTTTGGCGCAACCAGGTATACCAGCGACAGCCCGTTTTCCTTAGCTTCATTTTCAATCAGTGAAGATTCCTCCGGCGGAATATCCGGAATGATAAGTCCGTCAGCTCCAGCTTCTTTTGCTTTTTTGCAAAAGGCATCCACTCCGTATCGCAGGACCGGGTTCATGTACCCCATCAGTATGATCGGGATGCTGGACTTCTCCCGAACCTTTTTTATCATCTCAAAAATCTTCTCCATGGTGATCCCATTCTTGATCGCTACCTCGCTGGAATACTGAATGGTAGGCCCATCGGCCAGCGGATCGCTGTATGGCATGCCGAGTTCGATCAGTTCGGCCCCGTTTTCCTCAAATCCCAGGATCAGGTCCACAGTAGATTCCAAGTCAGGATAGCCGGCGGTCAAAAACAGGCTCATAATCTTGGAGGAATCGTGTTCCTCAAACAGCTGCTTAATTCTATCTTTCTTGTCAGTGTCAATCATTAGTTATTAGTTTTAAATAATTCCAGATCTTAATAATAGAACGCGGATTATACAGGTTTTTCTGATGAGCACAGACCGTTAATATTTATAATAATCTGGGTCATCTGCGTTCCCATTTTCTAGATGTGTTTTGATATTGTGGTCATATCTTTGTCGCCGCGGCCTGAGCAGTTCAATACCAGAATCTCATCTTCTGATGTCTGCGGCATTAGTTCCTTGAGATACGCCACCGCATGGGCTGTCTCCAGTGCGGGAATAATACCTTCCGTAACAGAAAGCAGCTTCACACCTTCCATCGCTTCATCATCCGTTATCGCTTTGTAGGTTGCCCGTTTGGAATCGAACAGGTAGGCGTGCTCTGGTCCAATGCCGGGGTAATCGAGTCCGGCGCTGATGGAGTGTGCCAGCTGGACTTGCCCCTCGCTGTTGTGGAGTAGCAGGCTTCGGGAACCGTGCAGAATGCCTTCGGTTCCAATCGTCAATGTAGCGGCTGTTTTATCAGTGTCCGTTCCCAAGCCAGCAGCCTCAACGCCGTACATCTTTATCGATTCTTCCTCTACAAAAGGTGCAAACAATCCAATCGCATTTGATCCCCCGCCGACGCAGGCAACCAGGTAGTCCGGCAGTTTGCCTTCCGCTTCCATAATCTGCTCTTTGGTCTCTTCGCCAATGACACGCTGGAAGCTGCGTACCATCTTGGGATAGGGATGCGGGCCCACGGCTGAACCGATCACATAGAAGGTATCATCAACATTGGTCACCCAGTCCCGGATCGCCTCGTTGGTGGCATCTTTCAGGGTCTGAGAACCGCTGGTAACCTCCCGAACCTCAGTTCCAAGAAGTCTCATACGGTCGACGTTAAGACTTTGGCGCTCAATGTCTTCAGCCCCCATATATACGATACATTCTACCCCGAATTTAGCACAGGCAGTAGCGGTTGCCACGCCGTGTTGTCCGGCTCCCGTCTCAGCAATTATACGGTCCTTGCCCATTCGTCTTGCCAGCAATACCTGCCCAAGCGCATTGTTTATTTTATGGGCCCCGGTGTGGCAAAGGTCTTCTCGTTTGAGGTATATCTTTGCTTTCCCGAAATGATCTGTCAGGCGGTTGGCAAAGGTGAGTTCTGTAGGGCGGCCTACATACTCTTTGAGCAGTGACCGAAACTCTTGCTGAAACTCTGGATCATCCCAGGCTTCATCAAATGCAGCTTCCAGCTCTTCCACAGCTGGAATCAATATTTCAGGTACAAACTTCCCCCCGAATTTTCCAAAATATCCTTCTTTAGTTGGTAGGTCGTATTTCATATCGGTGCTTTTTTCTGGCTATCAATTATTAAATCGTTTCATCATAGTTTTACAAGCAATTAGCCGTCAGCTTTCAGTGAAGCTGAGAGCTGACGGCTTACAACTCTTAAAGTTCTCCGATCTCCTGCTGGTCCCATATGGCTCGCATCTCATCCATGAAAGCCTCGATCTTGTCGTAGTCCTTCTCCCCCGGTTCACTTTCCAGGCTACTCGAAAGATCAACCGCATGAGGATTTGCTATTTTACAAGCCTTACGGACATTGTTGACATTGAGTCCCCCGGACAGAAAGAACGGGACGCCATCGGCCACATCTGCAATCAGGTGCCAGTCGAAGGTTTGCCCTGTTCCTCCCCACAGTCCTTCCACTTTCGTATCAAACAACAGGTAATCGACTTCCGAAAGATATGGTTCCACTTTCTCCCGTATATCTGTCTCCGAATCAGAATCACTGATGTGGATCGCCTTAATTACCTGCTTCTCAATGAGTCCGCAGTATTCCGGGGATTCATTACCATGCAGCTGCACCAGGTCGATACCGGTTTGAGTGGCAATCATGTTTACGTCATCCAGCGGCTGATTTACAAAGACACCTACGCATTCGGGACCTTCAATCCAGTTGATGATCGCCCCTGCTTCCCCGGGCTCAATATAACGGGGACTTCCTTCATAGAATATAAACCCCATGTAATGCGCCAGCGCGCCGGAGGTGAACCGGGCATCCTGCAGGTTTGTGAGACCACATATTTTTACTTTCGTTCGCTGTGAACTGTCTGCAAACATCTGTTGTGATTGATTAAAAAATTTACTTCTCAGCAATCCTGCAATACGATGCAGGACCTCTCGAGAGAAAAACGTTGATTATTAATTTATGGCTTTATCAAAAATCATTGCCCCTCGAGATCCTGAAACAAGTTCAGGATGACACATTCTATTCAAAGGCCTTTTCCTTCTCTTTCAATTCTTCAAATCCTTCCAGCAAGTTTTTTACCGCCTGACCCGGATCTTGTTGGCGCATAAAATATTCACCAATTAACGCCGCATTGATTTGTTCATCATATAGCAGCTTGATATCCTCCGGGCTACCTAGGCCACTTTCTGAGACCAGTACTGTGCCTTTGTTGGCTTTGTGCAACAACTCAATACCGCGATGCACGTCGACCTCAAACGTGTGCAGGTCGCGATTGTTGGCTCCCAGAATATAGACTTCTTCAAAATCAACAACTTCCAAGTCTTTTTCGGAATATACTTCAACCAGCGCCTGCAGCTCAAACTCCTCAGCGGCTGCAAACAGTTCTGAAAGCTGATTCCCTTCGGTTATTGTTGCAATCAACAGGACGGCATCAGCGCCATAAGCACGAGCTTCTTTTACCTGGTAGGGATCAATAATAAAATCCTTGCGCAGCACCGGTATATCGACCTCTTTTGAGGCTGTCTCCAAATACTCCAAATGCCCTTTAAACGCCGGCTCATCAGTAAGAACGGAAAGTGCAGCAGCCCCACCTTCACGATACTGCCCGGCAATACGCTGTGGATCGAAGCCCTTCCGAATTAGGCCCTTTGATGGTGAGGCTTTCTTTATTTCCGCAATAATGGAGACGGTATCTTCCTGTTCCAGGGCCTCTGCAAAATCACGTCGATCCCGCTCGTAGCACTCCATGCTTTCAAAGTCTTTGAACAAGACCTTCTTTTGGCGTTTTTTCAGATCAACCGCCGTTTGTTCTACAATCTGTTCCAGTATCGTTGCCATAAATAATTCCTATGCTACATCGTTTGTTGCTTCTACAAAACGCTGAAATGCCTTCTTAGCCTCACCAGACTCCAGGCTCTCTTTTGCTCGTTCTTTTGCCTCATCCAGGTGGTCGACTTTGCCACTGGCATGAATTCCGAAAGCAGCGTTCAGCAGGATGATATTCTTTTGAGCAGGTTCCGCTTTGTCATCTAATATATTTCGCATAATCGAGGCATTAACCTCCGCATCGCCTCCCATCAGCTGTTCCATCTCCACCCATTCAAAGTCGAGAGAGCGGGGATCAAAAGTAACGGATTGCGAAACGAACTGTTCCTTCAACTCATAAATCTCGGATTGTGCTGTCAGGCTGACCTCATCCAATCCGTCATGGGCATTGATCGTGTAGGCAAATTCTGTTTCTAAATTTGCAAGAATGTGGGCAATCTGCCGGGCGGTTTCCTTGTTAAAAGCCCCGATTATCTGTCGTCGTACGCCAGCAGGATTCAACAGCGGTCCCAGAATATTGAAGAAGGTTCGAATCCCGAGTCCCCTTCGGGCCGGCATGACGTGCTTCATAGCCGGGTGAAAATTGGGAGCAAACATAAAAACAAGGCCTGCTTCATTAAACACTTGCTCCACCTGCTCCTTCTTCAGGTCGATAACCGCTCCCATTTTCTCTAATACATCGGCACTACCACTTTTACTGGATACGCTGCGATTCCCATGCTTCAGCACAGGAACGCCTGCCCCGGCCACTACAAACATAGCGGTCGTAGAAATATTAAAAGTACCCGACTGATCACCACCGGTACCACAAAGGTCAACCGCGCCATTCACATTAACTTCAGGCTTTACAGCTGCATCGCGCATCACACGGACGAAAGAAGTAAGCTCATCGATGGTCTCCCCTTTTGTTCTCATCCCATACAGGAATGCAGCGGTCTGGGGGACATTGACTTCCCCATCGACAATAGCCTGCAGAGCTGCGGAGGCCTCGTCCTGGGTTAAATCTTCCCTGTTAGAAAGCTTCTCAAGTATATCAGCAAATTTTTCCATATTGTTTCACTACAATTAAAACTACAGAGGACACAAAGTGCACAGAGATTAATTGGCTATTCTTTTGATGCCTTGTTTTAGTTGGTTGACGTTGAAATTAATTAAAAGTCCTAAATTAAAATCACCAAGCTTTAGATATGACAATACTTGAGCTAAATGTACATCATGTATTTTCTCAACTGTCTTGAGTTCTACAACCAGTTTATTTTCAATCAGCAAATCAATACGATACCCGCAATCAAGCTCAACTCCTTCGAATATAACTGGCATTGCCTTTTCTTTCTCAGTATAAATACCTTCCTCCTCTAACAGATAATACAAGCATTCATGGTAAGCTGACTCCAATAATCCGGGTCCCAATTCTTTATGAACCCTAATGGCACAACCGATAACATCATATGATAATTGATTCAATTCCATAAGATTTTATCAAAATTCTCTGTGTCCTCCGTGCACTCTGTGGTTAACCTTTAACTTTGTTAACAACTTTGGCAGTATTTCGAAGCCAGTTCATAACCAACTTCGGACCTTCATTTGTCAGGATACTTTCCGGGTGAAATTGGATGCCTTCAATGGGATGTTTCCGGTGACGAACGCCCATAATCACCTTGTCCTCACTTCGTGCCGTAACCTCCAGCTCCTCGGGAATTTGGTCTGGATCGAGCACTAAAGAATGATAGCGGGTGGCGGTAAATCCGTCTTCAACGCCCTCGAATATCGACTTCCCATCGTGGTAGATCTGGGAGGTCTTTCCGTGCATCAGCTTGGGCGCATGAATGACTTTTCCACCAAAGACTTCTCCGATCGCCTGGTGGCCCAGGCAAACACCCAGCACCGGTATACGATCGCCCAGTGCTTTAATGACCGGTTCTGTGATGCCCGCCTCATCTGGTCGGCCCGGACCCGGAGAAATGAGAATGCCATCCGGATTTAGCTCCTCAACCTCTTCCACCGTCAGCTGATCATTGCGAACCACACGGTAATCATCCGTTTGCTGGCCCACAATGTGCACGAGGTTGTAGGTAAACGAATCGTAATTATCTATAATCAGGATCATATATCGTAATGTTTACTTATTGCTTCAATCATTTTCTTCTTCCCAGCCTTATTTTCCTCATATTTATGCGTATGAAATAAACCTGTTATTTTTCTTATGGGATCCATTACCTCTTCTGCTCTTTCACGAGCCTTTTCGCCTCCCTCTCGTAACACATCAACTACATAATCCATGTTTTGGGCCAACTCCCTGCGCTTCTCGCGGACATCCCCAAAATAATCGTTAATCATGCCAAGCAGCTCTTTTTTGGCGTGACCGTATCCATAGCCGCCTGCTTTGTATTTGCCGGCAATCTCATCCTGCTTTTCCTGGTCCGCAAAAAGTTTAATCAGTGCAAACACATTGCAGCTTTCCGGATCCTTGGGATCATCCAGCGGTGTGGAATCGGTCTCAATCGACATTACTTTTTTCTTTAGCGTCTTGCCTTCGTCAAAAATACCGATCGTATTACCATACGATTTGCTCATCTTTTGGCCGTCAATGCCCGGCACCACGGCCACCGATTCGACGATATGCTCTTCCGGCAGCTTCAAATAATCACCGCCGTAGTTGTGATTAAATTTGCCCGCCAGGTCACGACAAATTTCAATATTCTGCTTTTGATCCTGTCCCACGGGCACGATGTCTGAGTTATAGATCAAAATATCTGCAGCCTGCAGAATCGGGTAGGTAAACAGCCCGATATTGGGGCTCAATCCCTGTGCGACTTTATCTTTGTAGGCCACACCCTTCTCCATCAGGCTCACCGGGCAGAATGTGCCTAGAATCCAGGCTAGTTCCGTAACCTGGGGCACATCGCTCTGGGCAAAAAACGTGCATTTTTCGGGATCTAATCCCAATGCCAGGTAATCCAAGGCAATATCATAGGTATTCTGCCGGATTTCATCGCCGTCAGTGATTGAGGTCAGCGAGTGGTAATTAGCGATAAAGTAAAAGGCATCGCCCTGTTCCTGCATCTGGATATGCTGCCGAATTGCACCAAAATAGTTACCGAGATGCAGTTTCCCGGACGGGGTAATTCCAGATAAAATCGTTTTTGTTTCGTTTTGACTCATTTCCATTTATAAGTTTTAAAAATTTCGTATTGCGTATTCATTAAAAGCAAATACCAATACGGAATACGCATTACGCAATATCCGTATTATTTATTCAAATTTATTCTCACTTAAGTAATATCGAGTGCTACACTGAGCGCCTTCACCAGCGCCCCGGCCTTGTCCTTCGTTTCAAAGTATTCTTTCTCCGGATCGCTGTCGGCTACGATACCAGCTCCCGCCTGAATATACACTTTGTTTTGGGAGACTACCATCGTTCGAATGGTAATGCAGGTATCCATATTCCCGGAGAAATCGAAATAGCCGACCGCCCCGGCATAGGGACCCCGTTTCGTGGGTTCCAGCTCGTCGATAATTTCCATCGCCCGGATTTTGGGTGCACCACTCACTGTACCTGCCGGAAAGCACTGCATCAGTGCATCCACCGCAGTCTTACCGTCGGAAAGCTCACCTCTCACATCCGAAACAATATGCATAACATGAGAATACCGCTCTATCACCTGGTTTCGTACCGGTTTCACTGTGCCCGACTTACAGACACGCGAAAGATCATTTCGCCCCAGGTCGACCAGCATCACGTGCTCGGCAATCTCTTTGGGATCATTTTTGAGATCCTCTTCCAGCGCTTGGTCCTCCTCCGGCGTTTCGCCTCGTGGTCGCGTACCCGCAATGGGGAGTAATTCTGCTGTGCCATCCTGTACGCGTACCAGTACCTCGGGTGAAGAGCCAACCAGTGAGAATTCATTGAAATCCAGGTAAAAAAGATATGGCGATGGGTTAACCATCCGAAGAGCACGGTAGAGCATAAAACGGTCGCCTGCAAAGTCAGTATCAAAGCGCTGGGACAAGACCACCTGGAAAATATCGCCCTCATAAATATACTCCTTGGCCGTCTCCACCATCTGCTCGAACTTGGGTTTCTCCATATTGCTCTGGAGCTTTTCCGGGTGGATATCGAACGGCTCCGTCTTGCTCACCGGTTCCATTACCATCGCTTCCAGTTCATCCAGCCTCTCCTTCGCGGACTGGTAACGCTCTTTGATATCAAGCTCTTCCTCATCGTCCTCAATAAACGCCGTTTTTATAATGATGACCTGCTGCTTCACGTGATCAAATGCAAAGATTTCATCGTAAAACGCCCAGATCGCTTCGGGCAGCTCCACATCCTCTTCAGGACAGTCAGGCAGGTGCTCCACATCGCGCACCGTGTCGTACGATGAGAATCCGACAGCTCCACCTGTCAGGCGGGGCAGGTCAGGAAGTTTCGGCTCGCTGTAGGCACTCGTCAACTCTTTCAGCGATTCAAAATAGGAAGATTCAAGCTCTTCAGGCTCCTGCTTCCCTTTTTGAAGCGTCACCTGGTCCCCGTCGTAGTGTAAAATTTGATATGGATTGCGTCCCAAAAAAGAATAACGTGCCAGTTGTTCTCCCCCCTCCACAGACTCCAGCAAAAAAGGAAAGTCTGTATCTTTCCGAATTTTCAGGAACAGGGAAACCGGTGTTAAAACATCGGCCATAAGTCTGCGATAGACCGGGACGGCGTTGTATTCTTGCGCTAATGATTTAAACTGCTCGTATTTCATCAAATAATTTTTATTACCACTCGACTTTTGAGTGGAAGTTCATAACTGTTAACAACAAAAAAACCCACTTCCGATTAGGAACAGTGGGTTCTGCAACTTAGAAATTCAAGGTTAGCTCATACTCTACCCACTGCCTGTATGTTATTCCAAACAGGCCACCACCAATTGAGGTTGATATGAGCGTAAACTTTTGTCATTTCGCCTCGAAGATAATGGGGGTAAGTGCTAAAATCAACTGCTTTGTTATCTTGGTTAAGAAACAATATTATAGACCAACTTGAGCACTTAATATCATTCAATGGACAACCCCCTTTTGAAACCGACACGTTTACTTGCAGCGCTATTTTTTTTGATGTCCACCTTCTTGAATGCAAATGCACAGGTTGTAGGACCGGTGCCCTCCCCTTTCGAATCGATTGAACAGAACAGTGTTTCCAACATGGAGGCGTTTGGGGATACGCTTTGGATCGGGCCGGGATTGAACAGAAATATTGGGAATGGTCCAAACTGGTTTCTGCCGGAAGGAGCAGACAGTGTGGTTGCGGGTCGCGGCCGGGTTTACTCCCTTGCGCTGGCCTCTGACACCGTATTTTCGGGTTTGGGATTCAATTTCCAACAGGCAGAGAGTAGCGTGCAAACGGGCGTGGGATATCAAGTCTCCACTGATGGCGGCGACAGCTGGTCGTTTCTCCCCCTCCCCCTGGATACCGAAACCGACAGCACTTTTATTTATGGAGGAAACAGTTACCGGCAATTACCGATCATCGTTGCGCAGCAGTCGCCCCCTTTCAAAACAGATTTTCAGGGACAAACAGTGTTTTCGGCAAACTGGGCCTCGGGCCTCATGCGTAGCCGCGACTTCGGGCAGCGGTGGGAACGAATGATACTGCCACCGCAGTCAGCCGATAGCCTTGTACCGGAAGAAAGCTACACCTTTATATCACCCGACGGTAGTGAAAGGTACGACCCGCGGGGCGATCAAAACCTGCTGGGGTTTTCCGTGATGATTGACAGTGATGGCGATGTTTGGGCCGGTACGGCTGGTGGTGTTAATATCTCTTCCAATGCCCTGACGGCTCCCCGAGATAGTGTCCACTGGAGTCATATCCAGGCGGAAGGAAGCGATTTGTTGGGCAATTGGATCATTTCAATCGAGGAGCAACCCTCTAGCGGAGATATCTGGATGACGAATTGGGCCTCAGGAGTAAGTGCCGGAGAGGGTTACGGCATTGTGCGGACAAGTGACAATGGAGAGACTTTTGATCAATTTTTACAGGGGCTGCAAATCAATGACATCGGCTTTATGGGAAACCATGTTTTTGCCGCCGGGGAGGGAGGCCTTTTCATAAGTCCCAATAACGGGCAAAATTGGCAGCGAATCGAACAGATAAAGAGCCCAAATTCCTTTATCAAACCTTCTGCAAGCTATTACAGCGTGGCAACCACCAACGATCGCGTATGGATCGGTACTTCTGACGGAATTGTTTCCACCGCCGATTTTGGTGAAACATGGCAGATTTCACGCGTCAATTTCCCACTTGCAGGGGGTAATCAATACCGCACCGATGCCCCAGACACAGAAGCTTTTGCCTATCCCAATCCTTTTTCTCCCTCCCGGCAAGAAATTGTTCGCCTCAAATTTGAAGTCCAAAGCCAGGGCAATGTGAAAATCCGGCTGTTTGATTTTGGGATGAATCTCATTCGGGAGCTGGAAAACCGGTCGTTTGCGCCCGGTACGTATGAAGCGACCTGGGATGGTCGTAGCAGGAATGGCAACATTGTGGCCAACGGGCCGGTATTCTACCAGGTTGAAACAGCAGATAACGTGATCCGCGGTAAAATTTTAGTGCTGGATTGATGCAGAATATTAGTAAAAAAATAAATTTCATTGCGGCTGGAAATACACGTTCAGTCATCCCCCTTATTCCCCCTTCTAAGGGGAACTTTACAAAGCTTGGGAATACAGCTCCCTCCCAAATTATACTTCTGATCTTACCTCTATTTCTCCTCCCTTCCCTCCTGTTTGCGCAGGCTGGTGGTTATGCCGGGTCGTTTTCCAGGATGGGATTTGGCCCACGCGGCATGGCGATGGGTAACGCAATAAGCAGTGTTCCAGGGGAAGGAATATACAGCTATTACAATCCGGCCCTGGTGGCGTCGAAAATCAACGGCCAGCAGGTGGACCTTTCGACTTCACTCATGAGTTTTGATCGCAGCCTTCACCAAGTCGGTGGCTCATTTCCCCTGCCACCCCAAGCAGGATTTGCTTTATCCATCACAAATGCGAGCGTCTCAGATATCGACGGCCGTACCGTCAGCGGGTATCCAACTGGAACGCTATCGACCAATGAGTATCAATTTGCTTCGGCTTTCGGGCTGCGGATATCCACCAGATTGCATGTGGGAGTAGGTATCAAACTGTACCTGGCCGACTACCACACCGCGCTTCAAAGTGTCTCCAGCTTTGGATTTGATCTCGGTGCGTTGTATCAAGCCTCTCCCAAGCTCCGTTTTGGCCTGGTTGTCCAGGACCTATTGGCAGAATATCCCTGGGATTCCGGTGATCTGTATGGTGATAGTTCCAGCGGCTCATCAGTTGATGAATTTCCCCTCCAATTCAAGCTTGGTTCTTCTTATGAAGTATCAGATGAGCTTCTTATTGTGCTGGATCCCGGTCTGGTGCTGCCACCCGGTAACATCGATCCCATATACCAGTTGCGAACCGGCAGTCGATATCATCTCCATGAACGAATTACAATACGCGCCGGATGGCAGATTAGCAATCTTCAATCGATCGAGACCAGCAATAATTTTAGTGCAGGATTTTCGGTACATCTGCCTTTTGATCTCTTCTCACCTTCCGTAGATTACGCTTTCGTCCCGGAACCCAACTACATTTCCAGCATGCATGTTTTTGGATTGCAATTGAATCTATGAGAAAACGCATTATCACTTTCATTACGCTCCTGTTATTTAGCTCGTGGCCAATTTCAGGCCTTGCCCAGTCAAGTGGACTCGATTTCCTGAATATCGGTCCGAACACGCGGTCGCTCTCCCTTGGGGAAGCCGTCACCGCCCTGCCGATGGGAGGTTCTGCAATCTATACCAACCCCGCCAACCTCGCGTTTGACAGAACCTCAACACTAACCGCCGACTACTCACTTTGGGTAGCCGACCTGTACAACAGTCATATTGCGGTAAACCTGAAGCAAAATAATAACCAGTCGCTTGCTTTCGGTCTTTTGAATAGCACTTCAGGTAGTTTTGAAGTACGCACGGCACCGGGGCCTTCTGATGGTTCTTTTTCGGTTAACTATCTCTCCTTGTCAGGTGCTTATGCCTGGTCATTAAAGAACATATCCGTTGGAGCGGCCGCCCACTATATCAGGGAGGAATATTTTATCAACAACGCCTCGGGGTACAGTCTTAATTTTGGTATTTCAAGTCATTGGCTAGAGGAGCGTTTACGTGTGGGGACATCCCTGTTAAGTGTGGGTAAAATGAACAAACTGAGAGACGAGGCCACGGAGTTACCAACAAATTTGAGAGCAGGTGTTATAGCTGAACTTTTCCAGTTCATACCACCAAAAAATGAAGAACTTCCCATACTGGTCACATTCTATGGGGATTATATAAATTTATGGGAAGAAGTAAATTCAAATGGATCAAACTCTTTCTTCAACTTTGGACTATCTTTTAATGTAGCCACATTGGTTGAAGTACGAGGGGGATATAAAATCGGGGACACCGATCGAAATTTTTCAGTTGGTGTGGGCATAAATACCGAGTCGCTAAGCTTTAATTACAGCATGATCCCCTTCGAAACCGGGTTTGGAACGGCACATTCCATCGGGATAGAGTATTATTTTTAGGGCCGTCAGGACTACGTGCGACGCACTTTGAAAGTGCGTCGCACGTGATTTAGTAGAGCTAAATTTCCTCGCCAAAGGCTTCCTGCCAGAAGGTGATTCCGCCCACGATAAGTCCCTTTATCACGAAGGCAGAAAAGACAATAATAAGCCCGATCTCCTGGAAAAGAACGATCACAATCCCGTAGAAAAGGAACAGGAAGATACGGCCTTTGTATTTCCTGATGGATTCACGATCAAAACTGGGCATTTTGTCGAACGGAATCGTGCTTACCATCAAAAAGGAGAGAAGTACAATTACAGGTATCAGAACCGTGTTGATACCGTTTTTTAAATCAGCAAACATCTCCAGCCGATCATAAAAGGTGAGGTAAAATGCTGCCAGCATGATAGCCTGTGCGGGCGTTGGTAATCCCTTGAAAAAATCAGTGCGCGCCTCTTGGGCCTCTACGTTGAATCGGGCCAGTCGCACGGCTCCGCAAAGGGGCGGCAAGGCACTCAAAATTATGCCTACAAACGGGAGTTCATTAAGACCAAAATTGTAGAGCAGAAATCCCGGGGCCACACCAAATGAAACAACGTCGCTAATGGAATCAAGCTCGATCCCGAACTGGCTGGCTGCATTAGAGAGCCGGGCCATAAAGCCATCGAGGGCATCAAATAATCCGGCAAAAACGATCAGCCAGGCCCCAAAATAGAGGCTTCCCTCCGATACACTGATAATCGAAAGGAAACCGCAGAAAAGGTTCATCAAGGTAAAAAAACTGGGAACAGCAATACGTGGAATCGGCTTCCGTTTTCGATTTTGCCTATTTTCGCGTCGCCGTTTACGATAACGCTTCCACTTTTGGATAGGATATTTCATGTATCAAGATCCCATGTTCGCGACACCAGTTTGAAAGGGATAGCGCTTTCGAATGAGAGCATGCGGTATCCTGCGGCTGATATCGATTTTACTTAAGTGTTAGAAATTTCTGCGCGGTCCTTCTTTCCTGACACAGGTGAGGAGTGGCTGTCAACGAATCGACCAAGCACGGTTTCACCGGCAACGGTCTTGTCACCCTGCTGAACAAGCACTTCAACCTCAGGAGGTACAAGTATATCCATTCTGGAGCCGAACTTCATCATTCCAAAACGTTTTCCTGCCTGCAGCTGCTCCCCTTCATTCACATTGTATACAATACGGCGGGCCAAGAAGCCGGTTATCTGCCGATAAAAAACTTTCCATCCCGAAGTATGACGTACGCCAAAATCAGCGCGTTCATTGAGCTCAGATGCCTGGTGATCCCACGCCATATGGTATTCGCCTGGATGGTATTCCAGGTATTCCAGCGTGCCGGAGATCGGGTTCCTGTTTACGTGTACATCAACCACCGAAAGGAAGATGCTGATCTGTGTGGCTTTTCCTTTAATGTAGGTATGTTCCTCAACCTCATCCACCAGCACCACTTTACCGTCGGCGGGAGCCAGCACCAGATTATCATCACTGGGAATATCTCGATCGGGATCACGGAAAAAATTAAGGATAAGTCCCACCAAAGCAACCATTAGGCCATACACCAGGTAGACCGTCCAGTGATCGAAATATGAGGCAGCCAGACTCACCAATCCCGCAAACACAATAACGATGGAAATTGTGGGATACCCGTCTCTGGCCAGCATTTGTTATCCGAATTGTCTTATGATGTCATTAAATGTGACAAAAATGAACAGTGCAATGATAAGAATGAATCCGATCTGCTGTAATGCCATACGAACTTTTGCAGACGGTTCCCGTCTGGTGACGCCTTCATAGATAAGGAACATCAGGTGCCCGCCATCAAGTACGGGGATCGGCAAAATATTCATAATTGCCAGGGTAATACTGAGAAAGGCCGTAATCTGCCAGAATCCTAATGCGCCGCCCGATTCCGTGGCCTGCTTGGTCACATTAGCGATCGCCACCGGGCCGCCGAGATTTTCTCGTACCGATATAGACCCGGAAAACATTTTACTGAATCCCTGGATAATTCCGTTGAACGTCTCACCAGTGCGCACAAATCCATTTTGTATTGACCCGGTCAAGCCATACTTCAAGTGTTCAACCTGGAATATTTCACTTCCCGTGGGAGCACTGATGCCGATAATGTTTTGATCATTTGGCGTAACAGTTAACCGCTTTTCGACTCCATCCCTGAGTACCGTTAACTGCAAGGCTCCATCAGAAGATTGGATATGATCAACCAGCTGTAGCCAATATCCCACCTCTTGCCCATTGACGCCAGTAATGCGATCTCCCGCCATAAGACCTGCCGTGTCAGCCGGACTTCCCTCCTGCACCTGGTTCACCAGACTGGGAAGCGCCTGTGTGGGATTTAAAAATCCTTCTTTATTGATGCGGTCCAGCAGACTGTCTGCCACACCTATTGTGACCTGCTGACCATCCCGCATGACGGTGTAGTTTAAATTTTCATCTAGAATCTGGCTTGGAGCCACCAGATCTTTGAAATATTTCACCTTTTGGCCATTCACTTCTACAATTTTATCACCCGTTTTAAATCCCGCTTGTGCCGCTACAGACTCTTCATGGATGTAAACGCCATCAATGCTGTCAAGCAAAATGTTGGATTCGCCGTACGAGAGCGCGATACCGGCATAAATCATGACAGCCAATACCATGTTGAAAATTACACCCGCCGTTATAACCACCATCCGCTGCCAAACCGGCTTGCTGCGATATTCCCATGGCTTGGGATCTTCATCGAGGTGCTCGGTGTCCATACTTTCATCTATCATTCCGGAAATTTTAACATAACCGCCTAAGGGTGTAGCACCAACACAATAGTCAGTCTCTCCCTTTTGGAAACCCCATATGCGAGGTGGAAAGCCAAGGGAAAAACGCTCAACCCGCATTCCAAATAACTTGGCCGCGAGGAAGTGCCCCAGCTCGTGAAAGAAAACCAAAATCAGCAGGGCAAGTGCAAATATGCCAAGTGTAGAAAATAAATCAATAACCCATTCCATGAAGTGTGCCTATTTTAAATCTTTGAAGCTAAATTTCTAGTATCGTTGTCAATTTCCGTTAAAGACGTCACTGTTAGCTCAATGTCAGAGTCCAAAGTTTCGAGTGTTGTTTCAATTATTTTGGGAATTTTAATATACGGAATTTCTTTATCCAGAAAGCGCTGAACAGCTACTTCGTTTGCAGCGTTCAGGATTGCGGGAGCTGCCCCCCCCTGCTCGAGTGCCGCAAGCGCAAGTCGTATACATGGAAAACGATCGTAATCAACCGGCTCAAATGATAGCTCAAAGGCTTCTTCCCAGTTCATTCGGGGCACTTCCAGCGGAAGCCGCTCGGGATATGTCAGTGCATAGAGAATCGGCACCTTCATATTGGGTGGCCCCAGTTGTGCTTTGCTGGATCCATCCACAAACGTAATTATGGAATGAATCACACTTTGCGGATGAACTACGGCGTCAATTTTACTGAGCGGAAGATCAAACAGCCAGTGTGCCTCAATGATCTCCAGCCCTTTGTTCATCATCGTCGCGGAATCAATCGTAATCTTAGCTCCCATCGACCAATTGGGATGATCCAGTGCATCCTCTACGGTAATATTTTCCATCTGTTGCTTGCTCCAGGTGCGAAACGGTCCACCGCTGGCAGTGATAAGCAGTTTTTCAATCTTATCGCGCGGTTCACCCACCAGGCACTGAAGCATTGCGCTATGTTCTGAATCCACGGGTATCAACTGGTCAGAATTTCCATTCAGCAGATCATCTATGATAGAGCCGCCAACTACGAGGGACTCCTTGTTTGCCAGAGCTACTTTTTTCCCGGCCTTAAGGGCTTGCATTGTTGGAGCAAATCCAACAAAACCGACCAGGCTGTTCAGTACAATATCCATCTCTTCCAACGCTGCCATTTCCTCTAGATGGTCGGCTCCAAACAGGAGTTCCGTATCATCGTGAGAAACAGCTCCTTCCAGCTCGTTTCGGTACTTTTCGTTACAAAGTAGTGCATAACGCGGCCGAAACTCATTTATTTGCCGGGCTAACGTTTCCCAGTTGCTGTTGCAGGTCAATCCCAGGAGTTCATACTGTTCGGCGTGTTCACGAACAATATCAAGGGCCTGCTCACCAATGGAGCCGGTTGAACCCAATATGACCAGTGATTGTTGCTGCACGATGAAATTTTTGATTAAAAAGCCTTGGAAGATAGATAAAATGAACCGGAAATAAGAATCATTTTCCGGTTAAGTATCTCAATTAGTTACCGTTATTCTTTTAACTATACATCGATTCATATTCTTTTGCCACTGAATACATCAGTGCATGGGCCTCAACAGTTTCCCGGAGCGTGGGAGCGTAGCCTCCCGAGAGTGTCAGGACCAGTGGCTTATCGTGCTCTATCACGGTTTCGATAACCATGCGATCGCGCTCCCGGAGACCTTTCAGCGTGAGCGAAAGCCTCCCAAAATGATCGGTTTCAAGGGGATCGATGCCGCCCAGATAGAACACCAGATCAGGATCAAAACGTTGGAAAATGGTATCTAGTGCATCACCAAGTGTTTGGAGATACGTTTTATCACCAGTGTTGTCAGGCAGACCGATATCAAGCGTGGAAGGCGGCTTTTGGAAGGGATAGTTCTTCGCCCCGTGAATGGAAAAGGTAAACACATCGGGATTCTCGCTGAAGATAGCGGCCGTTCCGTTGCCCTGGTGTACATCGCAGTCGATCACCAGCACCCTGTGCGCCCACATACTCTGCTGCAGTACCTTGATAGCCACTGCCACATCATTAAACACACAAAAGCCCTCCCCGTAGTCGGGCATAGCGTGGTGTGTACCGCCCGCCAGGTTGCCTGCTAAACCATCCTGCAGGGCCATCATTGCCGCATTGAGTGTACCCTGCACGGCCAGCCTGGAACGCAGTGCCAGTCCTTCAGACCAAGGCAATCCCAGTCTCCGAAGGGCCCTCTTATCGAGTTTGCCGGACATAATGCCATCCGAATATTCCGACGTATGGACTGTAAGAAGGTTGGCCATATCCACCATACACGGTTCAATAATTTCATAATCTTTGATAAGACCACTTTCGGTAACATAGCGATATAGCCCTTCAAACTTGCCCATCGGGAAAATGTGGTCATCGGGGATTGGAGCATTGTATCCAGGGGAATAGCTGACTCTCATACGGTTTCTTAATCTGCTATCTGAATAATGGCCATCATGCGCCCGGCATTGTCGTTTTCCCGGCGATAGGAATAGAATGAATTGGCATTACCAACTGTACATCCATCAGCTACCTGGATATTATCGTTGTCCAGTCCCTCCCCGATCAGTTGTTGTCTTATAAATCCTTTTAAATCAACATGCGGCTTTTGGTAAGAGGTGCGATCGACAAGGTCATCGGGGAATTGCTCAGCCACCTCTTCACCCACCTCAAAATGCTTCTGGCAAATAGCGGGACTTACCCATGCACAGACGTCCGACGGGGTGCTTCCCTCCTCTTTCATAATCTCGAGCCCATTGATAAGGATGTTACCTGTAGCTCCACGCCAGCCAGCATGAATAGCGGTAACAATTTTCATTACGGGATCGGCCAGCAAAACGGCTGCGCAGTCGGCTACCTGAATTCCCAGAGCCAGGCCCGGCACGCGCGTCACCAGTCCATCTGTTTCCGGATAGATACCGCCGCTGGTGATCTTCTGCACTCGTGTGCCGTGCACCTGTTCTGCAAAGGCCGTCCAGTCGGGCTCAATGCTGAGCATTTTGAACAGCAGGTCACGGTTACCAACAACTTGCTCCCGTTCGGTGCGGGTATTGAACCCCAGATCCAGTCCCGGAATTGAAGCTGTTTCATTGATTTTGTCAGCATTCTTTTGTGTGAACCAAGCCTTGATCCCCACCTGATCATTCAGGATTGCCGGTTCAATAAGATCAAGTTTATTCGTGAATGTACTCATTAAGCTTTGCCTTTACTTTTTCTATCGGGAACGGTTTCCCCGTCCATTTCTTAAACGATTCACTGCCTTGATAGACCAGCATGTCAAGTCCACCCAGTGTGGTAGCTTCAACTTCACTGGCCAGACGAAGGAATTTCGTCTCTTTTGGTTTGTAGACGATATCGTAACATATTTTGCCCGAAAGAAATTCTTTCTCATTATCACGAACCGGAGAGGCATCGATATTGGGCTCCATACCCAATGGTGTAGTATTTACAAAAAGGCTTGTCTCATCACTATAAGCGGTCCACTGGTCGTAACCGATGACCTTCACGTTATCATATTTTTCAAACCCGCTGTTACGCGCCGGCGACCGTGATACCAAAAAGAGTTCCTCAAGCCCTATCTCCACCAGCCCTGCTACGATAGCCTTGGAAGCTCCGCCCGTCCCAAAAATAATGGCACGCATTCCGAACAGTTCATCATCCATCGGTTCCAGTGGCTTCAGGAAACCGTAAATATCGGTATTTGTGGCAACCAGTTTGTTATCACGCTTGAAGATTGTGTTAATGGCCCCTATTTCTTTTGCCAGTGGCTCTATTTCATCCACATAATCCATCAGCATCTCTTTGTAGGGAACGGTAATATTGGTCCCGTTGAACGTTTCCCTGTTGAAATGGGATGCAATGTCATTGAACTCATTCGGCTGCAGATCGATTGCAAAATATTGTAGATCCAGGCCATAATGCTCGGCGGCCGTGTTGTGCATGATTGGGGAAACACTATGGGAAACGGGATGTCCCAGCAGTAATAGATGGGGATGGGCTATATACTCAGATTTCTTGAATTCAGTAAATCTCAAATCTTTAAAAGTTTCTTTAAACAAAAAATGCGTGCCGTAAAGCACGCATTTTTTTATAATATGTCAAGGATTTGATTAAACGGTTACCTCATCCTCTTCTTCAGCCTCCTCTTCTTCGGCTTCAATCTCTGCCAAAGTTGTATCAGCTTTTTCTTTGAACTTATTGTTTTCAGCTTCAGTCTTAAAACGATCCAGATCTTTTTTCAACTGTGCTGGGAGGGCTTGAATAAAAGCAGCCAAGTCTTCATCAGGTTCGCCGTAAAAAGTGCGGTAATCAAGGCTGAAGTCAACACGAGTACGCTCCCCGTTGTCAAGCGGAGTGAAGCGGATGGTACCGGTTTGATTCAAATTACCATTTATGGTTATCCAGGCAAACCGCGTATTACGGAGGTTATCAATGATATTTGTTGTCCATTGAAACTCTTCTCCACCTATTTGAGTTGCAAATTCAAACGTTTGGGAGTTAACTTTATTAACTTTATCTATTCGTTCTAGTAGGTGAGGAAAGTAGAGCGGATCGCTTAGATATTCATAAACTTTGGCTAGAGGTAAATCTACTTCAATTCTTTCGTGCGCCATAGTAATTCTTTCTTCGAAATTGAAAGGTTAGCATTTGAATTATGACTTAATAAAGCCACTTAGTAGGAAGCACCCACAATGCAATTAATTTAAGCATTTTTTGCTTCATCAGCAATTTATTTAAGATTTATTCACCTGGAAATTTGCTAAGAAAATCAACCCCCTATTTGTGAATTCACAATCCCGTTATTTTTGCACCTTTTCATGTTTTCTGTTCATTTTGGTCTTCATCCAGATCCCAGAAACAAATGCTCAAACAGAATTATCCGGCTTTGTGCGCAACTACAATGCCGTACAAACGGTGCCGGACCACAACATTTTGGTGGGGCGAAATCGTATTCGGCTTGACCTCAATCGGCCACTATCTTCAGGCCAAGTCAGTATATCAGGTGAGCTACAAAATTTATATAGCCAAGGACTAGACTCGCTTCAATACCGGCTGCGAGAGGCCTATGTTAATCTCTATTTCAATAAAAGTGATCTCAGGATCGGCCGACAAATAATTTCCTGGGGCCGTACCGACGGCGCTTTTATCACTGACGTGCTCTCACCGGTTGATCTCTCCGAGTTCCTAACACAGGATTTCCCAGATATACGCAGCGGGATAGATGCGATATCCTATATCCGCTATTGGGGTAGTGATTACCTGCAGCTTGTTGTCAACCCGGTTTTCAACCCCAATATCACGCCGGAACCGGGTTCCCGCTGGTTTCCACGGACCTTTTTCGGAGGAAATGTCCCGTTGCAGTTCAATGATTTTGATCCTCAGCCGACCATAAAAAATATTCAAATCGGCAGTCGACTTGCCCTGCGATCAAACCTCAATTATGACCTGGATCTGGGCCTGCTTTACTGGCATTATCCCAATCCCAGCTACGCAAAAAATTTTATAACAAACTCCCAGGGTGAAGGCATACTCCAGCTGACAGAATCGGCTACGCAGAGTATCGTGCTGTTGTATTCCGGAACGGTGCAACTCACCCGTCGCCTGCTATTCAAATCGGAAGCCTCCTACTACACAAATCGGTCGTTTGATTACTTGACGGACGAGCTTCGCAGTATCAACTATTCCAACCCCACCCCTGCCGAACAGGCACGTCTGGCCCAGATTTTTAACAACAACACGGATGGCTTCCTCAAAGAGCGTCCCTGGCTCATCGGGATGGCCGGACTGGAATATGATTTACAGGGATGGACCGTGGGGGCACAATTTATTGATGAGTTTATTATAAATCACGACGAGCAAATCCTGCAGGAAGAGCATTACGCCTACGCCACCCTGCTCCTGCAGCATAGTTTCTTGAGAAATAAACTTGATTTCAGGGGTTTCGGGCGGTATAACATAAGTGGACAGGACTTTTGGCTAAACCCGGAGCTCACCTACTCGGGCATCGACAATTTTGAGGCATCGCTTGGGACACAACTCTTCGGGGGGGCGGAAACGGACCAATTTTATGGACATCTTTCATTCGACAACTACTCACAAAACAGCTTCGCCTACCTGCAGGTTACCGCCTACTTTTGAATGAAATGATATTTAAACTGTTTTGGTTACTCCCATTCTTCAGTAAACTAAGAGTGTGCTTTTGAAAAGAATTGCTGACTTTATTCTCAAGTATCCCAAACCGATCCTGGCAATCTACGGGATCTTGGTTGTGGCCGCAATCTATCCGGCGATTAACATTCGCACCGATTTCAACCTTGAGAACTTTTTCCCAAAGGAAGATCCCACGATCAAAGACTACGAGTACCTGGAGCAGGAATTCGGTCGGGATGACAATATCATCATGGTGGGTTTTAAGCACGATTCGCTGCTCTCTCCTGCCGTACTCACCGATCTGCAGGCCATTGTTGATTCCGCGGAAACCATCCCACTCGTTACGGAAGTCCGGAGCCTGTGGTCGGCAGAAAACATACAGGGCGATGGGGCCCGACTGGAATTTGAACCCTATTTGCGAAATTCGAATCTACAGGCAGCCGGCAGTGACAGCCTGAAAACGGAGCTGACAACAGACTCCTTTGTGGAAGGATTCTTGATTAACGATCAGGCTACGGTTACCGCTTTTTACCTGGAAATTGTGGATGACAAAAATAATTTTGATACTCGTCAGCAGATCATCCAGAAACTCAATGAGATCCTGGACCAGCATCGGGACAAATATGATTTTAAACTTTCCGGGATTCCCTACTACCGCAACCAGTATGTCAATTATCTCAACCGGGAAATTACGTTTTATATTATCCTCTCTTCGTTCCTGATTATAATCCTGCTGTGGGTACTCTATCGAAGCACACTGGGGGTGGCGTTCCCGATGATCATCGTCTGGTTCACCATCCTATTCACTCTGGCGATTATGCAGCTCACCGGCGGGTATTTCGAAGTGATGTCAAGCACCACGGCCCCGATCCTGCTATGTGTAGGCATAGCTGATTCTATTCACATGATCTCCAAATACGATGACGCCCGTCTGGCTGGACTCAACAAGTCCCAGTCCATCACCGAAATGCTGCAAACCCTGGGCAGTGCCACCTTCCTGACTAGCATCACCACCGCTATCGGCTTCGGAACCCTTTTGACCAGCAATATTGTTCCGATGCAGCGCTTTGGCATCTATACGGCCATCGGCGTAATGGTCGCATTCATCATTACCATCACCTTCCTCCCTTCGATACTCACCATGTCAGGCAGTAAAAAAGTATTCAGGGACAAAAGTGCTCCCCTTTTTGATTTCTTCACTAGAACCTTGCAAAAAGTTAGCCGATTAAACCAGCACCATTATAAAAAGGTGGTCGTTGGCACCCTGTTGTTTACGCTAGCCCTGGGCAGTGGAATATTGCTTCTAAAAGTAAATGGAAAGGTATTTGATGAGTTGGGTCGCGATACACAGCCTATCAAAGATGCCCAATTTTTCAGCGATAACCTGACCCCGCCCTACCCCATGGAGTTTGTAATCGATACCGGAACGGAAAACGGGATTATGGACCCGGAATTTCTGCAACAAGTGGAAAGCTTTACCGATTACCTGGAGCAGTACGCAGAGGTAGACCGCGTGATCTCTATCAATACGCTGCTGAAAGAGGTTCATCACGCCATGGCCCCGGAACAGTATAGTCAGCAGCCCCTGCCTCAAGATGAACAGCTAATTGCGCAGTACATCCTGCTCCTCGAGTTCAATGAATCGGATATTTTGCCCCGGTTTGCCGACTTCTCATACCAGCGGATCCGGGTGGCTACAAACGTCTATGACGTAGGGTCATACAGAATCAACCAGATACAGGATTCCCTGCAGACTTATCTGAAAAATGAGTTTCCTGCAAACGAAGTAACCCTTACCGGGAGCACCATCTTGAGTGCAGATCTAAACGGCAAAATCGTGAACTCACTCTTCAAGAGCATTCTGTTGGCATTTGGACTGATCTCTATTATTATGGCAATGCTGTTCAAGAATGTCCGTATGGTGCTCATTTCACTGATCCCAAATATTCTGCCATTGCTAATGGTGGCGGGTTTCATGGGCTACACCGGCATCGATATCAAGGCTTCTACTGCTGTAATTTTTACGATTGCGTTCGGCATTGCGGTAGACGACTCAATCCACTACCTGGCGCGTGTTCGGGTGGAGATGAAGAGGGGTCGATCACTTCCGGAAGCTCTTGAGTACACCACGGTGAAGACAGGCAAAGCGATTGTGGTTACCAGCTTGATCCTGCTAGCCGGTTTTGGGTCGCTGCTGACCAGTGTATTTATCTCGACGGTATACATGGGTTTGCTCGTTGGGCTTACCGTATTTTCAGCTCTGCTTTGTGATCTTTTTCTGCTGCCCTCACTATTTTACTGGATCAAACCAGATGTCAGCTTTGATTCAGTGCTTGCTCCGTCCGGTTCCAAATCAATTCCTGAACCTGTTCCAGAGAAAGACTAGCATCAATGGCAATGATGCGATTTTCCGATGAAGCCAACTTCTCAAATCCCTCAATCACTTTGCGAAAAAACTTGTCGCCCGACTGTTCCATGCGATCTTTGGGCAGTTTCGCCGTGCGATTTTTGGACTCCTCCAAACTTATCTGAAGGTAAAAAGTGAGATCGGGTTCCCGGTGATGGCTAGCCAGCTCATTGAGTTCGGCAATAGCATCCAGGGATGCTGATGATCGCCCATATCCCTGGTAGGCTGTGGTGGAATCATAAAATCGATCCAAAATTACGACTGCCCCTTCTTCAAGCAATGGTATAACTCGTTCGGAAATCAATTGAGCGCGGGCTGCAGAAAAAAGCAACAGCTCCGAAACCGGGTCAATATCTAATTGGGAGTCGAGCAAGAGTGAGCGAATTTTTTCGGATAGCTCGGTTCCACCGGGTTCCCGGAAAACCTCCACATGGTATCCCTCTTCTTCTAATTTTTCACGCAAAAGATCAATATGTGTGGATTTGCCGCTGCCGTCAATACCTTCAAACGTAATAAACACAATACAGGATTTTATCATTAAAAAAGTCATCCTGAACATAATTCAGGATGACCAAAAAGAAAAGTTTCAATAAAAGAATGAAAGTAAGGCCTGTTGAAAGGCCCTAAAACTCATCCATAAACTCAACGGGCTCTTTGTCGAGAGCTATAGCCAGCGCCAGGTAGACGAGGAGTGAAGTCCCTGAGCCTGCAAAAAATGTAATGACAAACAGTAAGCGAATAACGGTTGAGCTAATTCCAAAATATTTGGCCAAACCACCGCAAACTCCCGCCCATTTTTTATCACTTCGGGATTTATAAAGCTTTTTGGAATGGCGAAATGCGTAATAATCGGTATTGAATTTGCTCTTTCTCTTCCGTTTACTACCAGAAGAGCGACCATCTAAATCGTTGTTCAAACCGAACTCCTCAGCTGCCTCTCTCTCTGTTTCCTCATCAAATTCGAAATCAAAATCCTCAAATTCGGCCTGCTCACGTTTCTTCTTTTTGGACTTTGTCT
Source organism: Aliifodinibius sp. S!AR15-10 (assembly GCF_031569985.1). Taxonomy (NCBI): domain Bacteria; kingdom Pseudomonadati; phylum Balneolota; class Balneolia; order Balneolales; family Balneolaceae; genus Fodinibius; species Aliifodinibius sp. S!AR15-10. The sequence goes on from NZ_JAMQKA010000021.1 coordinate 69,250, forward strand.
TTTTTCGGTCACCCACCAAAAAGCCGAACCCAATAAAAGTCACAAGTACCCCACCAATAATTGGAAGTACCTCTACCAACCCCGACAGATCGGGACCGAACCCCAGTCCCAGTGTCTGAATCAAAAATACCATGCCCAGGAAAAACATAGCTATGCCGGCAATAGTGGCCACATTCCAGATATTGGTATTCGCTTTTTTCTCCTCCTCGAGAAACTCCTCCATGGTGGCACGGAGTTCATGATCCTCGAAGTCGGTTAATGAATCGAGATTTTGTTGTGTAAAACGCTGTTTGGTTTTATCGGCCATATTTTTTCCTCCTTGAAACAGCTGTTACGTTTTATAACACAAGATGTTACAGACAACAGAAATATAGATGGAATCACGAGCAGTGGCAACAGAAGGTAAAGACTTCTCTTTTACTCTAGAACATTCGTGCTGCCCTCGTGGAGATTCAGGGAGATAAATTCTAAATTCTTCCTTTAAGCGTTTAGTGGTTGAGTTATGAAACCATAATTCACAATAGAACTGCTCAACGCGTTTCTTCCTTACTTCTTTTTAATAACCCTTTCCTCGGTTACCACTGCCGACAGGCTGACGTCAAAAGATTCGGTGGGAATACGATCAACAATGCACTCCTCAAAACATAACCCTACGGTGGGACAATTCACACCCGCAAGGAAACGGTCATAAAATCCCTTCCCGTAGCCTATCCTGTTGCACTGAAGGTCGGCCCCAACCATGGGAACTATCACCAAATCCAGCTGCCGGGGTGACACTTCTTTGCCGTCAGAAGGTTCCAGCACGCCCCATTTATTAGGTTGAAGATCTTCAAACGAGTGGAGTTCTACATGCTTGAGTTCCGTCGCCTCGAAATAGGTAATCGGAACAATTACTCTTTTGTTGGAGGCAAGCATCCAGCGCAGAAAGAAGTGAGTGTCAACTTCGCGGCGACTATTCATCGATACGTAGCAATGCAACGTGCGACTCTGCCTGATTTCGGGCAGGGTTTGGAGGCGGGCGATGATTGATTCCGAGGCCTCCTCAAATTCAGATTCAGACAGGCTGCTCCTGGTATCAAGTAATCGCTGTCGGAGTTCCTCTTTTTCCTGCTGAGTACTCATCTGAATCAGAGATATATCAACTTGTGTTGATCGAACTTCTCATCTTCATCCAGCTCCTGAAGCAGCCGATCCCAAATATCAATACCGTACTTATTCATAAAGTAGATAAAGGAGATAATCCGCTCCTGGGGAATTCCTTCGGGGAAAAGATTGGCTTTAATTTTTCGAATTCGTTTAATCTGGGTCTCCTCCTGTTGCTTTACCGAGCGGTAAACCTTGCCTTTTAGCTTATCGAGCTCCCCAAAATAGACCGCCGTTGCTTTTCCGGCAGCTCCTTCAAGCGTAGAATCGATATCCTTGATCTCGGCTTTGTGGCCTTCCGATATCTCTTCCACTTTCTGTTTCCAGTCATTAAAAATCTCTTCGATATCGGGCTGGTCGGACCGCTCCACATATTTTGATTCCAGGTCTTCAATACGACCTTCGTAATCAGCTATTTCAAATGGCAGCTCATCCAGTATGCGGTCAATAGAAGGCTCAATAATAGTGGCACTCATCCGGGGAAATATGGCGGGCATACTACGCTTGAAAAACTTGTACATCTTTTTCATTTGCCCGTAGTAGGCCAGCTCCCCGGGTCCGGCAACATAACCGAGCGTGGGAACCATCAGATCCTGGAGGATTGGGCGTAAAAAAACATTCGGTGAAAAGCTTTCGGGATCCTCATCTATTAGATTAAGCAACTCTTCGGTAGACCAAGTGTGCCCGTTTTCCGTTTTCCAGCTGCTCCCGTTGCGCAATATCTTAGTGCGGCCCGCTTCTCCATCCAGATAAAACAAGTTCGAGTCGTAAATAGTAGCCTGCTGATGGAATTCGCCCTCAAGCGAAGATGATTGCTCATCCAAGGCCTGTCGAATTTCATCTGCATGCTCAATTGAATGCTTCATGCATCCCCGGGCCCGCTCCTTTATAGAATTGCAGTTACTCCCGGCAAGGATTAGTCCATGCCTGGAGAAAAGCCGTGAAATAAGCGAGCCAAAAGCGCTGTCCATGCGTGTTCCCTTCGTATAACATTCCTCCAACAGATTCCAAAGATCCTCGCTGAAATCCGTTTCGAAAAGTCCCTCATGTACTTTCCTTTTGAAATCATCGAACCTGTCATTCAATGTCAACTCCGCAACAGGTGGGTGCACTGAGTTGTTATACTCCAATCCGTATGAGATCACTTCATCCCGATCCAGCAACCGAACGTGCTTCACCTCGTCATAATCATGGTCTTCATCTGCCAGCCAGAATACCGGGACGACAGGACGCTCAAGCTCCTCTTCCAGCTCTTTTGCCAGGTGAATAGTGGTCACCGTTTTAAAAATGGTGAACAGCGGTCCCCCAAAAACTCCAAGCTGCTGCCCTGTTACCAGCGCAAGTGAACGATCTTCTTTTAGACGTTCAATATTTTGAAGAGCCTTCTCATCGAGGTTGAACCGGCGGTTGAATACTTTGAGCAGCTCCGCCATATCATCCCTGTCCTGTGGCACCGTAATCTTCTCGGCGTGCTCCTTTAGAGCTTCAATATCCAGCGGATTTGCCGAATAATAGTCAGCCAATTCAGAGTATTCTGAAAGGTATGTTCTAAAAAGTTTAGTAAAAGGTAGTTTATCGAAAGGGTAATTTTCTAAATGCAACTGCTATCCCTTCAGCTTTTTTATCTCATCGCGGAGCCGTGCGGCTTTTTCGTAATTTTCCGTATCAATGGCGGTCTGAAGCTCATTTTCAAGCTTTTCAAGCTTGGTCATCTCGCTGGCAGGTTTTTCTTCTCTCAGGGATGAAATACTGCCCTCTGCCTCCTCCGATTCCGAGATAATCCCAGCTTCCTCCAGAATGGTATCTGCTACATAAATCGAGGCATTAAAACGGATAGCCAATGCTATGGCATCGCTGGGACGCGCATCGAGCTCGAGATGTTCACCATTTTTATTGTAGATAATCTGGGCATAAAAGGTGCCTTCACTCAGGTCATTGATAAACACCTGATCCATTTCAGCCCCAAAACTTTGGATCACATTTTTGAGCAGATCATGCGTCATGGGTCGTGGTGGTTTGATATGCTCCAGCTCAAGTGCAATAGCCTGTGCTTCGAATGTACCAATAATAATAGGCAGGCGCCGATTCCCATGAACCTCATTCAGGATCAAAGCATAAGCCCCTCCGCTGCTTGGACTTGTAGAAAGTCCGAGTATTTCCATCTTTATTTTATTCAATGGTAGCTAAAACTTTGGGTTGATAACTGCAGTTACTATGGCGTCTAAGTTACAGATTTTTAGCTTAGACTTAAACCATTTAAGCCACTTTTATAAACGATTTGTTACATCACAATGTTCAGTTAACAACAGTTGAATAAAAGGAATATAAGTCATGCCAAAAGAAAAGAGATCACCTGAAATTTCCAAATTGAAATGGGGAACCGTCGAAGTCCAGCAAAATAAAAAATATAAGGATGCTAAACTTTTCCCCGGCGGATCCCGGAAATGGGACTGGAATGAAACGGGAACCAGTCACGTGCCGGGCATACAGCCGGCGGATATTGAGGAGTTGTTGGATCATGATGTCGATGTTATTGTGCTTTCCAGGGGAATAAATCGACGGTTGCAGGTCAAGCAGGACACGCTCGACATACTCAATCAAAAAGAGATTGAGTATCATGTATTGCAGACCGAAGAGGCGGTTAAAAAGTATAACGAGCTACGGGAAGACCGCCGGGTTGGAGCCCTTATCCACTCCACTTGCTGAAGAGCTTATTCAGTTTAAGAAGCGAGGTGTAGACAGGCTTATTTAGAACCTGTTTAAATAGAAAAATAATCCTTAAAATATTCTCAAAATTAGTTCCATAGTCCTATATTCGCTGCCTGCAATTGCGTTGACATTGCGACGTAATGACCCTAATTTCTCGTTCCGTTATTGAACCAGGAAAATGATATGCTAGAGAATTATATACCTATTGTTATTACAGCTTCCATCGCTATTGGATTGGCGGTGTTACTGAACGTTCTTGCCCGGGTATTGGGCCCCTATCGTCCAAACCTCACTAAACTCGAACCGTATGAAAGTGGAATGGATCCGGTGGGGGAAGCACGCGACCGGTATTCAATCAGCTTTTATATGGTTGCTATGGAGTTCCTGGTATTTGACCTTGAGGTTGTATTCGTCTATCCCTGGGCCGTACGATATCTGGATCACGGTGCTGGAACACTTATGGTAATGATGTTTTTTATATTTGTGCTTTTCGTGGGTCTTATTTATACCCTCAAAAAAGGCACACTGGACTGGGATATTAAACGAAAAATTTTAGAGAACTAAATTTATGGGTCTAGAAAATACGCTAAGTGAGGGTTATCTCACCACAAAGCTGGATACATTGGTTAACTGGGCACGTTCTAATGCTGCCTGGCCTATGCCGATGGGGCTGGCCTGCTGTGCTATTGAGATGATGGCTTTTGCAGGTCCACGGTATGACGTTTCACGTTTTGGGTCTGAGGTCATGCGCTTCTCCCCTCGCCAGGCCGATGTTATGATTGTGGCCGGCTGGGTGAATTACAAAATGGCCCACGCTATCCGGCGGGTCTGGGATCAGATGCCCGACCCGAAATGGTGCATCGCCATGGGGGCTTGTGCTTCTACTGGTGGCATGCATCGCTGCTACGGTGTTGTGCAAGGCTGCGACAACTTCCTTCCCGTCGACGCCTATATTTCCGGATGCCCTCCCCGCCCCGATGCTCTGATCCACGCCCTCATGAAAATTCAAGATAAAGTCCGTACCGAACACTCTGTAACGCTTGATACCTGATATGAGTCTTGAACTGAACGAACAATTTCAAAAAGTGATCAACGGCCTGACGGAGAAGTTCCCAGGCGATGTGATCGATGTATACCAGTCAACAGGTGACACGTTTGTGCGTGTGACGCCGGGTGCCATACATGACGTCTGTACCTATTTAAAAGAAGAACAACATTTCATTTACCTGATTGATGTTTTCGGGACCGACCGATTCACCTCTGAGGATCGATTCGAGGTTGTCTACAACATACTTTCTCTGCGCGATCGTCTCAGGTTATTTGTAAAAGTCTGGCTCCCGGAGGAAGATCCTGAAATTGCAAGTGTTACCGGTATCTGGGAATGTGCCGACTGGTTTGAACGCCAGACGTACGACATGTTTGGCATTCGTTTCACCGGGCATCCCGACTTTCGCCGCATCTACATGCCGGAAGATTTCGAATACTTCCCGATGCGCAAAGAGTTTCCACTACTGGGAATTCCTGGCTCAATTGAACTACCAAGCTCAACACCCGATCCTGAATAACTATGGCCATTGAAGATCTTACTAAAAAAGTAAAACCAAAGTTTTTCAAGGAACACCAGGAATCCCTGTACAAAAGCCTGGAAGACAAGCATACTACTATTGAGATGCTTGAGGATGAGGATCCGCTCAACACCAAGATGGTGCTGAACATGGGCCCCCAGCACCCGGCGACTCACGGGGTATTGCGACTGGTTATCCAGCTCAATGGTGAAATTATTGAAAAAACCAAGATAGATATCGGCTTTCTTCACCGCGGTGTTGAAAAGATTGCTGAAAACAAGACCTATCAAGAGTTCATGCCCTACACCGATCGCATGGACTACCTTTCTCCTTATAATAATAATGTAGCACTTTGTGCGGCGGTCGAGAAAATTGCCGATGTGGAGGTTCCTGAACGAGCACACTACATCCGGATGATCGGTTGTGAACTGGCACGAATCTCATCGCACCTGCTCTGGCTTGGAACGATGGTTATGGATGCCGGAGCGGTCTCTTTCTTTATATGGACCTTCCGGGAACGTGAAAAACTGTATGACATCTTTGACCAACTAACCGGGCACCGTTTCACTGTTTCTCATGCTCGAATTGGAGGAGTCGCCAATGACATCACTGACGATGCTATGGCGATGATCAAGGATTTTGCCAACAGTTTCCCCCAAGAGATTAAAGACTGGCACAAGCTGCTGGATCGCAACCGCATCTTTTTTGACCGAAATGAAGATGTTGGCGTTCTAAAAACGGAAGATGCTTTGCAGATGGGTGCTACCGGCCCCACCCTGCGCGCTTCAGGTTATGCTTACGACCTTCGCAAGTTTTCTCCCTACGCAAGATATGATGAAGTAGAGTTTGAAGTACCGACTCGACTCGAAGGGGACAACCTGGCACGTTATTATGTACGTATGGAGGAGATGCAGGAAAGTATTCGCATCATCCAGCAATGCCTGGACAAGCTTCCAAAAGGTCCGGTCAGAACAGACAATGCCAAGCAGGCATATCCTTCCAAAGATGAGGTTTATTACTCCATGGAAGGGATGATTCACGACTTTATGATGACTGACACCGGGATTTGTCCTCCGGAAGGCGCCGAAGCGTATCATGCGGTGGAAGCGCCAAAAGGTGAGCTCGGGTATTTTATCCAGAGCGATGGCACGGGGCACCCGTGGAGATTGAAGATCAAGTCCCCCTCCTTTGCCAACCTGCAGGTTCTGGAAGAGATTCTAGATGGCGAAATGGTGGCCGATACTGTTGTCATCATTGGTGGAGTTGACCCCGTGATGGGTGAAGCGGATAAATAGTAACGAGTATTGAGTAATGAGTAAGGTCTTTCTTACTTGTTACTCGTTACTCATCACTTATAAAATTAGAGATTGAATGGCTGAACTGTCATTTACCAAAGAAGAACTCGAACAGATTGAGAAAATTAAGGCCAAGTTCCCGGAGGTTAAACCGGCGACATTGCCTGTGCTTTGGGTTGCTCAAAATAAGTTTGGGCATGTAAAACCTGATGTACAGAAACTTGTTGCAGAAACACTCGGGTTGCCTGAATCTCATGTACATGGCGTGGCTACGTTCTACACCCAGTATTACAAGGAAGAGATGGGCAAATTCGTGCTGGATGTGTGCACCTGTCTGAGCTGTCAACTTTGTGGAGGGTATGACATCCTACACCATCTTGAAGAAAAGCTTGGCATTAATGTTGGTGAAACAACCGATGATGGGATGTTCAGTTTGCAAGAGGTTGAATGTCTGGGTGCTTGTGGTTACGCCCCGATGCTCCAGGTCACCAATGGTCAATACGTAAACAACCTCACCAAAGAGAAAGTTGATAAATTGATTGAGGACCTCAAATCAGGTAAAAAGCCTGAATTTGAATCGATGAAGATGCCTCAACTGGAAAAACGAAATCAAGCTGCATCGTAATTATGGCTTCAGACTGGAAATCATACGAACCGATTTTAATTCCCGATATCCCCGGACTCGAAAAGATCGACGTCTACGAGGAGAACGGTGGCTACGAAGCTCTTAAGAAAGTATTACAAAAAGAGAAGTGGTCTCCCAAGGAGGTCACCAAGGAAGTAAAGGCCGCCAATATTCGCGGACGCGGGGGCGCCGGGTTTAATGCCGGTTTGAAATGGAGTTTTATGCCTGAACCTGACGGTGGGCCGCGCTTCCTGGCTTGTAACGGAGATGAGTCTGAGCCTGGTACCTTTAAAGACCGCAAGATTTTTGAATACAATCCCCATCTTTTTATTGAAGGGGCTGTAATCGCCGCCTATGCCATGTCAATCACCACGATCTACGTGTACATCCGTGGTGAATATATCTCTTGGGTAGATATGTTTCAGAAGGCGGTGGATGATGCCTATGACAAGGGATATCTTGGGGAAAACATCCTCGGGACCGATTACAGCGTAGATCTTGAAGTTACCTATGGTGCCGGTGCTTACATTTGTGGTGAAGAAACCGCCATGCTCGAATCACTGGAAGGCAAGCGCGGCTATCCACGTGTGAAGCCCCCCTTCCCTGCCCAAAAAGGGCTCTGGGGACGTCCAACGACTATTAACAATATTGAAACGCTCTCGAATGTGCCGTTGGTGATCAACCGTGGGGCCGATTGGTATACAGGCGTCGGTGCAGAAGATCATCCGGGGCCGGTTCTCTATGGCATCTCAGGGCATGTAAATCAACCCGGCGTATATGAATATCCCAGTGGTGTTCCTGTCATGGATCTCATCAACGATGTAGCAGGTGGAATTCGCGGAGGCAAGGAACTGAAAGCGTTGATCCCCGGAGGATCTTCAACTCCTGTTTTACGCGCTGATCAGCTTGAAGGCGTAACGATGAACGCCGAATCACTGCGCGAGGCGGGCTCAATGATGGGTACGGCCGGAATGGTGGTTATGGATGAAGACACCGACATGGTGGATGTGCTCTGGCGTATTGCTCACTTCTACCATCATGAGTCTTGTGGACAGTGCACGCCATGCCGAGAAGGTACTGGCTGGCTGGAAAAAGTGTTGATCAAGATTAAAAATGGTGAAGGCGAGATTAAGGACCTGGACCTGCTGCTTGATCTAACCAACCAGATGGAAGGACGAACGATTTGTGCCCTGGCGGATGCGGCAGCATGGCCTGTTCGACACACAATTAACCGCTTCCGCGATGAATTTGAAGCGAAGTGCAAGAAATCGGTTCACGCTGTAGCATAGAAAATTACAATAGGACAAACTACAAATAACATTTTTTGTTATTTGAAATTTGCAAATTGACATTTAAAAGATATGCCTGAAGTATTTATAGATGGAAAACGGTTTGAGTTTGAAGGGAGCCCTACCCTGTTGCAGTTTATTATGGACCAGGGCATGGAAGTTCCCTATTTCTGTTACCATCCCTCGATGTCTGCTCCCGCCAACTGCCGACAGTGCCTCGTAAAAGTAGGTACACCCGTCAAAGACCGGGAAACGGGCGAATTTGAGTTGGATGAGAACGGCAAACGAAAAATCCGCTGGTTTCCCAAACTGCAGCCCTCTTGCAAGATGGATGTCAGCGACGGCATGGTCGTCAAAACCCAAGAAGTAGATGAAGAAGTTGAACGGGCTCAAAAGGATAACCTTGAATTTATCCTCATAAACCACCCGCTCGACTGTCCTATTTGTGACCAAGCCGGTGAATGTCCACTGCAGATCCAAACCTATAAATACGGTCCTGAAGGAAGTCGTTTTGAAGTACAAAAAGCGCACAAACCAAAGCGGGTTCAACTTGGGCCGCGTGTAACATTGGATGCGGAGCGCTGCATCAATTGCACCCGATGCGTGCGATTTACTGAAGAGATCAGTGGTACGGAACAGCTGACGATTGTATCTCGCGGCGATAAAAACTATCCCGCTACTGCACCCGGTGAAGAGTTTGATGATCCATATTCACTCAATACCGTCGATATTTGTCCTGTTGGGGCGTTGACCTCCAGCGATTTCCGTTTTAAGGCACGTGTTTGGGAGATGAATCAAACACCAAGCATCGATATTACCAATGGAAAAGGAACGAATGTTGATCTTTGGACGCGAGATAACCTGATCCTGCGTATCACCCCGCGATTCAACAAGGAAGTGAATGAATGGTGGATGCCGGATGCGGGCCGCGAGGCGTATAAAAAGTTCAATGAAAATCGCGTATCACGTCCTTCTATCAAGCTGGATGAAGGACAGCAAACGAAGACTTCTTGGAATAACGCTATTGAAACATTTGCTGAAATCCTGGAAGCACATGAAAGTGACGATATCCTAGTTATTGGCAGTCCACATGCTTCCGTTGAAGAGAATTACTCATTTAACAAATTCTTCAACCTGCTGGCTGTGGATAATGCTAAATATGCATCTCATATCATTCCGGGTGCAGGCGATGACTTCCTGCTGACCGATGACCAGGCTCCCAACACCAATGGGTGTCGCCTGTTGGATCTTGATGAAGCAGATTCCAAGACACTGAAATCAGCTGTCAGTTCATCCAAAGTGATAATTATCCTTTCTGATGAACTCATTGACCGCGAGGTGTTGTCAGCTAAAGATCTTGAAAAACCTTATGTCATCACCTTGGCGACAAACAATACCGAAACGGCCAAAGCTTCTGATCTCGTTATTCCGATAACCTGCATTGCTGAACATGCAGCAAGCTACGTAAATGTTGATGGGCGGGTACAACGAAGTCAGCCTGCCAAAGAAACGAAATACACCAATCGCAGCCTCAACCTCGAGATGTCGGAGGGTCGCCTGGATCGATTTGGCACTAACTTTGACAACTGGATAACCGAGGAAAACAAAGTGGATTGTCTGCCTGTATGGGAATTCCTGAATAAACTGGCTGACCGACTGGGACTTGATTACCAGTACGATCACTCCCGGGCCGTCATGTCAGATATTGCCTCATCCATCCCCTCTTTCGAGGAGGTTACCTACGATCGTATGGATGAAGAGCAGGGTATTCAACTTTCTCTTGAGCAAAAAGAACTGAAACAAGATTAATCATACCTGTCGCCCAATTGCGGGTCTGTTTTAACAGGTGAAATAAATAAGAATTACTGAATGGAGCCGGTTACAACTACGTCTTACATAGTATTAGGAAGTGCTTTATTTATGCTGCTAAACTCGGCAGCAATTGCTGTTTATGCTGAGCGACGTATTGCAGCTCAGATCCAGAATCGCATTGGTCCAAATCGCGTAGGCCCTTTCGGACTCTTTCAACCGCTGGCCGATGTTGTTAAGCTTATTCTTAAAGAGGATGTTACGCCGGCCCATGGATTTAAGACCATTCACACCATTGCTCCCATCATCCCGGTAGTCACGGCTCTGATGACGGTCGTGGTTATCCCGTTTGGGGATGGATTGTATGTCACTGACATAAATGCCGGCGTATTATTCCTGCTGGCTATGACTTCCCTCGGTGTATACGGCGTTACACTTGCCGGTTGGGCTTCCAATAGTAAGTACTCGCTGCTTGGTGGACTCCGCGCCGCGGCCCAGATGATCAGCTATGAGCTTCCGATGGGTATGGCGATCGCTTCCTGCATCCTGTTTTCCAACTCACTGAGCATGCTCGATCTAGTGGATTCCCAAGAGTACTGGTGGAATATTATCCGAAATCCCGTTGGAGGTGTCATCTTTGTCGTAGCTGCTTTTGCAGAGGCCAACCGAACGCCTTTTGATCTTGTTGAGGCTGAGCAGGAGCTTGTGGGCGGCTTCCACACGGAGTACAGTGGAATGAAGTTCGGGATGTTTTTCCTGGCGGAATACATGCACGTTGTGATCGGTAGTATGCTCATCACGACCTTCTTTTTTGGAGGTTATCACCTGCCGTTTGCCGGATACTGGCTGCCGGAACTCAGCAGTACGATGAAGACGGTGCTTGATGTCTCGGTCTTCACGCTCAAAACACTCTTCTTTGCTTTTGTTTATATCTGGGTTCGCTGGACCATCCCTCGATTCAAGTATAACCAGGTGATGAAGCTGGGATGGAGCCGTATGCTGCCGATCAGCATCGTTAACTTCATGGCATTGGCAGTTCTCATTTATGCTTACTACCACCTTATTTAGGCCTTGCTCAAAAAATTACGGCAGCCTTTTTCCGTGGTTGGAGGTGTTCCTTTTTATCTGAACAAACCGCCGACAATAGTCGGGACTAAAAAACGGGCACCCAAAATCACCGGCTGGATGTTAGTTATCGGTTATTAGGAATTAGTTATTTGTTGTCAATAACCAGTAACCAATAACAAATAACTAAAACACGCCTTCACTACGTTAGCCCGGGCGGCTCATAAATCCAAGGCTGGAAGGGTGCGACCCAAGATAGCTATGGCCGCGGCACCTGAGTCCAGAGAATCCCTGCAGCCGGCCGGCAGAAAAGCAGGGAATGTGCCAAAGCAGGTGATGGCTTCCCTGGCAAGAGAGATCAACATCTAGGATTCTCTGGTGACGTTTTTGGTTCGTTTTTTCGTCACTGAAAAAATGAACACTCCCTCCGGCGAAAAGGGCTCCAGGAGAATAAAGGTGCTGAATCACCCGGATCTAAAGCAAGAGAAATGATCATTTTATCTAAATATCCTTGCATTTAAATTCGCAATATTGATCTTATAAGTCATTGTTAAAAAATCAATTAAAGGCCTCGTGAGGAAACCCTATTTATTTAATTCGGAGAATATTCATTTTTTGTTACTTATATAAAAAACCTCCGAATTTTCCGAAGCTCAGAAGTTTTTTACCACTACTTTTATTGGGTAATCGTCTCATTTATTCTTATCAAATTCCTCCACTTTTTTTATCTTTCCGCGGTAATCAGAACTGTGCTAACAACAAAGCTTCCTAAAAATGAAAAAGGTTGCGTTCAAAACGCTGGGCTGTAAGCTCAACTATTCCGAAACGTTGACTATACAGCGCGACTTTGCCAACGAAGGCTACCAGATTACCGATTTTGACGAGCAGGCGGATATCTATGTCATCAACACCTGTTCGGTGACCGAAGGTGCCAACAGTACCTGTCGGAAAACGGTACGCAGAGCATTGCGTCGTAATCCGGAGGCATTTGTTGCTGTGGTGGGATGTTACGCCCAACTGGAGCCCGACGAGATCGCTGAAATTGACGGCGTTGACACGGTACTTGGTGCCAAGAATAAGTTCAATTTGCTGGAACTGTTCGATGACTTCGAGAAAAGAGTCGAACCAGTAGTCTATAACTCCGATGTAAACGAAGCGGTTGATTTTCACAACGCCTTTTCAGCTGATGACCGGACGCGAGCCTTTTTGAAAGTCCAGGATGGTTGCAGCTATAACTGCTCGTTTTGTACCATTCCCCTGGCACGCGGTGAAAGTCGCAGTCCGGAGATCGCCACCGTCGTCCAAAATGCCAACCACCTTGTGGACGACGGTTTCAAAGAAATTGTAATTACAGGTGTAAATGCAGGAGATTTTGGCCGTGGCACGGAAGAAAATTTCTTTATGCTTCTGCAGGCTCTTGAAACTGTAGACGGGCTCGAGCGAATACGATTCTCCTCGGTAGAGCCCAATTTAATGCATGAGGAGATCATCGGCTTCACCGCCGAATCAGACAAGATACAGCCCCACTTCCATATACCCCTGCAAAGCGGGAGCGACAAGATGCTGGGGCTTATGCGGCGTCGTTATCAATCGGATCTCTATCGCAAGCGCGTTGAACTCATTAAAGAGCTGATGCCCGATGCCTGTATCGGTGTAGATGTGATTACCGGCCATCCAGGGGAGACCGACGAGCTCTTCCAGGAATCCTTTGATTTTGTAGACAGCCTGCCGGTCTCCTACCTGCATGTGTTTACCTATTCCGAGCGACCCAACACCCATGCACTGAATATCGAACCTGTAGTACAAAACAGTGTGCGAAAAGAACGCACTCACAAATTTCGGTGTCTTTCTAAGAAAAAGCGGTACAATTTTGACACGCAGTTTTCAGGTGAAGTTCGACCGGTACTATTTGAAGGATCAAATCGCAATGGTGCCATGCTTGGATGGACTGACAACTATGTGAGAGTAGGTATTCCCTATAATCCCCAGTACGAGAATAAAATTTTGCCTGTTCGCCTTGGTGCCCGTTCCAATGAAGGTTACCTGATCGGCACACTGACCGAGGATGCAAAGGAAGAAGAACGAGCAATAGCTGAGCTTACAGCCTAACACTTATTTAAGACAGATCGCATGGCTCAATCCCCTGAACAGCTCATTCAGAAGATCAAAACATTTCTCAAAAAAGAGAAAGAAATGTATGGAGATTTCTCTTTAGCTCACAACTCTGAAGAAGTGACAGACAATAAGGAGAATAATGAAAAGGGTTCTGATGAGGTTGAGGGGGAAGTCAGGGCTATAGAACCAGGACAGATAGAAAAATCTGCAGAAACTGAATCCCACCCCAAAACAGTTGAAGAGCGACTCGAAGCTTGCAAGACGCTGGAAGAGCTACGTGAACTCTGCCAGGAATCAGATCTTTTGAAGACCGATCTCGAAGGCACTAATCTCGTTTTCGGGGTAGGGAATCCCAATGCCGACCTGATGGTAATCGGGGAAGCCCCGGGCGAAGATGAGGATCGCCAGGGAGAACCTTTTGTGGGAAAAGCGGGTCAACTGCTGAATAAAATTTTGGCTGCCATCGACTTCTCGCGTGATGATATTTACATTGCCAATATCCTGAAGCACCGCCCGCCCAACAACCGGGATCCAAAGCCCGAGGAGCGCGAACGGAGCCTTCCCTTCTTGGTCAAACAGATTGAGCTGATCAAGCCAAAACTCATCCTCAGCCTTGGAAAAGTTTCGGCACAAACGCTGCTCAATTCAGATCAGTCACTTGGCCGTATGCGCGGAAAGTTCCACCCTTTCCTAGATAAATATGAGCTGCTAGCCACCTATCACCCGGCGGCGCTACTGCGTCATTCCAAATGGAAACGGCCGACTTGGGAGGATGTGCAAATGCTCCGGAAACGCTACGATGAGCTTGGTTGTAAACCTTGATCTTTGGGTGTCTTGAGGTTGTAGAATTGAACCCGATTTTTACAAAAATCAAAGGTATTTCACTTTACTTAAGAAAGTCACTTTTGTTATACTAAAGAATCCCGGTATGGGACTCAGGTATAAGGAGGAACTAAAAACTCACCTTTGCCTTGCTCCTTATACTCAACTCAGCACACACTGACTTTAACTCAATAAAAGCTCGATCAGCTAAAAAATGTCACCTGATCAAAACGGCTCAAACTTTCGCAAACAAAATAAGTCAAGCTCTGATCTCCTTGAACGAGAAGGAAGAGTTCCTCCACAGGCGGTAGAGGTAGAAGAGGCGGTACTCGGGGCAATGTTAATTGAGCACGAGGCGGCCACGGTGGCTCTCCAAATGCTGCGCTCAGAAGATTTCTACAAGCCGGCTCATCAGCATATTTTTGAAGTGCTGCATGACTTGTATGAACGGGATAATCCCCTGGACCTGTTGACCGTTGAGAATGAACTTCGGGACAAAGGTATGCTCGACACCATTGGAGGAGCAGGATACCTGTCGGAACTAACGCGGTCGGTAAGTTCAGCTGCTAATATCGATTATCACGCTCAAATTATCTCTGAGAAGGCGACGAAGCGCAATCTCATTCTCGGCTGCACCGACATTATCCAGGAAGCCTATGACAGCACTTCTGACCCGTACGATGTGCTGGACAAAGCGGAGCAGCGAATCTTCGATATTGCCAATCAGAAGCAGCGTGCCCAGGCCACTCCGATCGGTGATGTGCTGAAAGATACCCTCTCCTACCTGGAAGATATCAGGGGAAAACCTTCCGGGATTACCGGGGTTCCCAGTGGACTCGATATTGACAATTACACGGCCGGATGGCAAAAAGGTGATATGGTGATTATTGCCGCTCGCCCATCGATGGGTAAAACAGCTTTTGTATTAACGGCAGCTCGCAATGCAGCGCTCCACCAAGATGACAAGCTGCAGACGAATGTGGCGTTCTTCAGCCTTGAGATGTCTGCGCAATCACTGGTTCAACGATTTCTAACCATGGAGGCCCGGATCAATGCACAGAAGGCGCGTTCCGGTCGCCTGGATGATGAGGAGTTCAAGCGACTAATTGATGCCGCCGGCCGACTTTTTACGGCTAATATCTTTGTTGATGATACTCCAGGCCTTAGTATCATGGAGCTACGCACCAAGGCACGACGTCTTAAAAGTGAGCATGATATCGGGGTTATCATTGTCGACTACCTTCAGCTGATGACTACGACCGGTAAAGACTTTGGGACGCGGGAGCAAGAAATTGCCTCTATTTCTCGTGGTCTCAAAGCTTTGGCAAAAGAACTCGATGTGCCGGTAATTGCACTTTCTCAGCTCAGCCGTGCAGTGGAACAGCGCGGAGGAGATAAACGGCCGCAATTGAGTGACCTTCGGGAATCTGGTTCTATTGAGCAGGATGCCGATGTCGTCTGTTTCCTCTATCGACCCGAATACTACGGTATTAAAACCACCCCCGAGGGAGAGTCAACCACCGGACTTTCTGAAATTATTATCGGTAAACAGCGTAATGGTCCCACCGGCAGCCAGCGGCTGTACTTTGTAAAAGAGTATGCACGATTCGAGAATCTGACATCGGCATCTCCCTCACCGTATAAGGGTCAGGAGGAGTCCAGTGATGGAAGCCCGGACACAAATTCAGACAGTTCTGCCGGTACGCCCCCGATCGGTCATGATCCTGGACCTGATGAAGATGAAGCACCTTTCTAGCCCGGATTTCTCACAAGTATTTTTTGTGAAATCACGTAAGTTATTGAAAGAGAATAAATTGCCGTAAACGTGTTTAGGGGTTAGATTAGATGGCAAAGAACCAAGAAATATCCTCTGTGTCATCCCGGACTCCCGACAGCAGTCGGGAAACTCGTGTGGGCACCAAACGCTGATCTATTGAGGGCTGAGATCAACGGCAGAGCCCTGCGAGATCCTGAAACAAGTTCAGGATGACACAAAGTCTGCTTTTTAACCACTAAACGCGTTTGCCTTAATTTTTCTAGTCCCCGAAAATATAACAGAGTGTTTCTTGGTGAGAAATGCGGGCTAGCCCCCTTTTGCCCTATTGTTTGCCGACACAAGTAAGAGGCCCAAAGGAGTACCCTGGTGGAACATTCCGCTTTAGCTGCGAACAGCGGCTTCTACCTTCTCGTCTGCCAAATAATAGCTCTTGTACCAGTCTACAAAATTTCTGATCCCCTCCTCTATTCCCACGCGTGGCTTAAAATCGATGTATTCATACAAATCATCTACATCAGCCCACGTTTTGGGAACATCCCCGGGTTGGATGGGCATCATATCCTTTTTCGCCTGAATTCCCAGCTGCTTTTCAATTTCACCGATGAAATCCATCAACTTAACGGGGTTGCTGTTTCCGATATTGAACACCCGGTACGGGGCAAAGCTGGTAGCCGGATCAGGATCATCACCCGACCAATTGGTGTTGCCTGATGGTGGTTTGGGAATTAAACGGACGATCCCCTCAATGATATCATCGATATAGGTAAAGTCGCGCTCCATCTTTCCATGATTAAACACTTTTATCGGCTCATCCTTAAGCATGGCCTCAGCAAATAAAAACAGCGCCATATCCGGCCGGCCCCAGGGACCATACACGGTGAAAAATCGCAGCCCGGTGGTGGGTATCTCAAAAAGGTTTGAATAGGTATGGGCCATAAGCTCATTGGCCTTTTTGCTTGCCGCATACAAGCTCATGGGATGATCTATATTATCCGAGGTAGAAAATGGCATGTTGGTATTGGCACCGTAAACCGAGCTGGAAGAAGCGTAAATTAAATGTTCCAGCGAATGATGTCGTGCTGACTCGAGCACATTTAAAAACCCGGTGATGTTACTGTCAATATAGCGATAGGGATCTTTCAGGCTATATCTTACACCCGCCTGTGCCGCCAGGTTGATTACCACGTCAAAGTTACTCTCTCTGAACAGCTCATCAATAATGTACCTGTTTTCCAGATCTGTTTTAATGAATTTAAAGTTCGTATACGTTTTGCTTTCAGTAAGACTGTCTTCAGCGATTTGTTCTTTGTGAATACCCAGCGTTGCCAGACGGTCGTACTTCAGATCGGTGGAATAATAATCATTTATATTATCAAGTCCTGTAACACGATATCCCTCTTTGATCAAACGTCTCACGAGATTAAATCCTATAAATCCGGCAGCTCCTGTGACTAGAATATTTTTCATTGTAATTTTTTTCTTGATTAGAAAATTAACCAGCTTTGGATCCCAATTTACTTTGCCTGCAACTTTACTATTTCGCGTCTCCCATTTCTTAGAAAGATGTTATTTTCTACCGATCAGTAATAACCCATATCATCGATTTCCCAAGAGATTTTCAATTAACAGAAAGGAGGTCGCAGCTAGACTGAGAACCGGAGCAACAACGTTGACGTAATCAGTCAGCGACGGTTTCCTTCTAACCTGGAGCGTCACGATATCATTATTCTGGAGGTCGAATTCAAACATCTCAACTGGTTCAGGGTCACGATACTTATATCTAAAAAAGGCGACCCCGACCAACTTTTTGCTTCTGTTGTATCGGGATACCTTCACCTCTATCTGTGTTTTTGCCCAGTTGATATTTGCCTCTCTACCGCCGAGCTGGGTATATCCAAAACTGAAGGAGATCAATTCGGGCAGCTTGGTATCTTCTGGAACAATGAACCGCCCGGATGTACCAACATCCCCCCAAACATTGATGGAATCAGCCAGTTCGCCTACTTCAGCAACTCGTATATACCTACCGCTCATGCCAGTTTGGGCATACAAAAGGTTTGATACCAGGGTGCAGGTTACAACAATTATGACACGCAATAAATTTTTATACATCATAGCAATTTTATTGTAATGGGATCTTGTAAATGAACATTTACAAATGAAAATAACCGCCTTGTTCTAGATAATATTATAAGCAATAACCAATAAGGCTTTTACTCCTTATAGTTTTTATAATTACTGTATAGTGCTTGGTAATAGCCTTCACCGTAATATTGTCCTACCTCTTTTTTATGGTTAAAATCATTTAAAACAATTCCGGCTACGTTAGCTTGAATTCGACCAAGATCTTCAATTGTTCTAAGCAGCATCCCCCTGTTGGTTTTTCTATATTTTGCTACTACTAGTGTTATCTCTGCATCTTTTAGCAGTGAAGTAGAATCACTAATAATTCCGTATGGTGGTGTATCCAGAATTATCACATCAAACATCTCCTCCATTTTTTTCAGGAATTGTTTGAAGGTCAGGCTACTACCTATAATTTCTGGTCTCTCCGTTTCATTACCTGCAGTTACCACTTTCAGAGTATCTAATTCAGAATCTTGAATCAACTGCACCACCGGGATCTTGCCATTTAAATAATCCGATAATCCAGCCATGTCGTTTAAGCCAAAATAGTTTCGAAGCTTCGGTCGCCGGAAATCAGCGCCTATCACCAGGGTTTTATATCCTTCGTCTGCAAACGCGACACCGAGGTTGGCAACGACTGTTGATTTTCCATCCCCCTTTTCTGGGCTGGTCACAGCAATGGTCTTTGGTGGAGTATCCCCATTTTGATAGATAATATTATTTTTTATTCTCCTGATTGCTTCCGAGGCAATGCTGGTTCGGTCATAGAGCATAACCATCTCATCCGGAATGATCCCCTCTCCTTTGTTGAATGTTTTTCTATCTCTCCTGGAGATCTTCTCGAACGATGGTATTACAGATAAAGTCAGCGTTGGCAAATACGTTGTTCTAAGAAGATCCACACTTTTAACACTGTTATCCTTGAATTCACGCAAAGTGATAAATACTGCAGAGAAAAGACCACCCAACATCAAACCCAATATCAATAGAATTTTTTTGTTTGGACTGACTGGCGAATTTGGTTCCTGCCCGAGATCAATAATCCGGGCAAACCCAAACTGGGACTGTTCCCAGATCGACATATCAGCATATTGTCGTGAAACATTCAGATAGAGCTCTTCATTCATTCTTACGTCTCGTTGTAATTTTTCAAGCTCAATCATTCCTTCGGGAAGTGAGTTGAAATTCGAGTCCATTTCCTGTTTGTTTTGCGTTAATGCAGCTCGCCGTGATTTCAACTGATTTTGCTCTATGCGCAAATCAGTTAAGCTAGTTTGAATTCCGGACACCATCTCGGCTCTGACTTGACTATCCATGCCCATAAAAACATCATTATCTGTGAAGAGCTGTTCCGAAAGTCCTTTGATTTCGTTTTTAAGGTGCTCAATCTGATCATTTAGGAACTTTAAACGAGCTGGGACTGGATCTCTTTCTAATACACCGGGGTTTTTAGCAATAATAAGTGTACGTTCTCTTTCATACTGTGCCAGTTCCTCCTGTGAGGCTCGAATCTTCGGACCGATTGCTTCTGAAAACTGTTCCGAAAGTCCTGGTTTTATACTCTCCAGCTGATTTTCGTGTATAGATATTGTCTGCTCTATTGTCTCAAGCTCCAAGTTTATTCGCTGCAATTCTGCCTCTGTCTCGGCTTTTTGGGCAACAATATTCGAAGCCTGTTGATCCACTCGTACAAATCCAGTTGAATCCATATATCTTCGCAATTTTTCTTCAGAAGCCTGAAGCTTTTGCCTCATTTTCTCTTTCTCAGTATTTAAAAATTCAGCTGTTTTTTCTGCAGCCTGGCGACTTTGTTGTTTGGAATTTTCCACATAAATATTCATAGCCTCATTTACAACTTTTGCCGCCTCTTGGGGAGAAGGACTGGTGAAACTGATCTCCACAACATCCGAGTCAGGATTTGGTTGCAGGAAAGAGAGACTTCTCATAATCCTTGAAGCAACTGTACCCTCAGACACCCTGCTAATTTCACCTGTTTCCATGTCTTCAGTCCACAGTACCGGGAATTGGTTGATATTTCCCGGATCCTCCTCAATTAGTTTTTGGGCAACTTGAAGCGCAAATTGCCTTGATTGCAGTACCTGCAGTTCATTAATAAGAGTAGAACGAGTACCAACACCAGTAGCCCGAGATATTATCTGAGAAAGTTCTTCGTTCGATCCTTCAGATTGGATCATCAAGGTACCCTTACTTTCGTAGGTAGGCGTGATAGTGTCGGCGTAAAACCACGCGCCTATTGTCCCGGCTATCATAAAAACCATGATAAGCCATTTATATCTCAATATTGTAGAGATAATCTTTTGAGGATCTAGCTCATTCTTCTCATTACTCTCTGCCCTAAATGAGAAATCGGGGATAAATTGGGACTTGCTATCACTCCCCATACCATTATTGTTTCTTTTTTGTATTGAATCTGACATTTGTCAACCTTTATCTAAGTGATCGGACATGTTAACAATCTTATTTGTTCTAAAAATATCACCCAAATAGTCATAAATAACAGTCACTTGTACCTAAGTTCATTAATGTTTTTTTAAAAGTACTAAATAGCTGTCGTTGTAGTTTTATGGAATTCTGTATCAATAGGAGTTGACCTGTTCCTCGAAGTTTTCCTGTACCAATTTCTCTTCGTTGTAGGAATATGTAGGTACAATTGCTTTTAAGATGAACCTGACAGATTCCTTACTTTCATTGCCAAGCAGATCGAAGAGTTGGCTAATCTTCTCATCAAGCTCTTCCTTGGTTAATTTTCTACTGCATACAGCTTTAAATATTTCTTCATGTTCTGTCTCGAGCACTCCCTCCTCTGCATTAAGAAGTTCTTCAAATAATTTTTCACCGGGGCGGCGACCGGTAAATTCAATTGGTATGTCTCTATCCGGTTCCAGGCTGTGCAGGCGAATCAGATCTTTTGCCATGTCCAAAATTTTAACAGGTTCTCCCATATCAAGCACAAACACTTCTCCGCCCACTCCCATAGAACCAGCCTGCATTACCAAAAGTACCGCTTCAGGAATGGTCATAAAGTAACGCCTCATTTCCGGATCTGTTATTGTAACCGGTCCCCCATTTTTAATTTGTTCAATAAAAAGAGGAACTACAGAACCCCTGGATCCCAAAACGTTGCCAAAACGAACAGAAATAAACCTGGTCAAACATGTGCTGTTGTATGCCATACAAATTTCCTCGGCAACTCGCTTGGTAGCCCCCATAACATTTGTAGGATTTACGGCTTTGTCAGTAGAAATCATTATGAACTTTTCCACCTCGTGCTTACATGCCAGTGAGGCAACAGAGCGAGTTCCCCCAACATTTACCTTAATCGCCTCTTCCGGGAAGCTTTCCATCATGGGAACATGCTTATAGGCGGCAGCATGGTAAATTACATCCGGCTGAAACCATCCCAGTATTTGGTCCATCTTCATCTCATCGGTAATGCTTGCTACGCATGGGATAACTTCTGTTTCTGTACCTTTGAATTCATTTTCGACGTGAAACAGTTCAGTTTCATCTATATCAAGTGCTATTAGTTTTTCCGGTTTCAGTTTTGCACATTGCCGTATCAACTCGCTGCCGATAGATCCTCCCGCCCCGGTTACCAGTACTGTTTTACCCGTGATGCTGGCCTTTATAGAGTTGATATCAATATTGACTGGTTCTCTGCCCAGGATATCTTCAATACTTACATCCCGAATGTGCTCAATTCCCACGGGATTATCCGTTAAAGTGTGGAATGATGGGAGTATTTTAATATCCACTTTGGGTCGGATTTTCTTTATTTCATCAATAATCTCTTTTAGCTCTTTTTTGGGCATCTCAGGGAAAGCTACAATCAACAGATCTACAGGATGGGATTGAATATATGATATCATTTTATCTCTGCCGCCCAGAATTTGTACTCCGTGCAGTAACAGACCGGGCATAACCCGGTCATCAAAAATTCCATGCACCGAGAGGTTCCACTTCTCATCTTTCAAAATATCCCGAAGTATCTGCTCTCCCTCGCTCTCACCACCGAAGATGATAGTGTGTTTTTTTTTCTTCTTTTGTGAATTCCTTAACTCAAAATACATCCTCTTACTAACTCTGAAACCACAAATTCCCAAAACCGCATTAATCATCAGGATGGTGGTAAATGCAAACTCATAATTCCCAATGTCCAGGAAAAAAGGCGCTACTGTTAATGACAGACTTCCACCAACGGCAAGCCCTAATATGATTCTAACTACATCCCTCAAGCTCGCATACCTCCAATTCACCACATACATCCTGAAGAGTGCCAATCCAATCAGCACAGAGCAGATAATAATCAGTACGTGCTCAAGCGGGAAAGACCTTATACCGGAGGTAAACGGCAAAAGCGTTATATAAGCTATACTTGCTGAAATCAACAACGAGAATGTATCTCCTACCAAAAAGAACAACCCTCTTGTGTATTTATTAAAATATTTATACTTCTTTTGATAAGATTCAATTTCCATCTGGACCTCTCCCCGTTTTCTCTATGAAGTAAGATTTAGTAAACACACTATTTAATACATCATTAATGCTCATTTAACTCTTCTCACAGAGAAGATGTCTCACATCCAAAACTATTCACGACTCTTGATTTATTTAGTAATTGATTGAATAGATTCATCGCTATGGACAAATTTCTCTAATAGAGTTATTCCTCATGACTACTACGTCATCCATAATATTTAGTACAATAGTTGTGCCATATCGGGTTACTTTTGATAGTTAAATCCACTTTTCATAAAAAGGGGAATTTAGAGATGTGTGAGGCAGTTATGAGATAGAAATTCTTTCCTCTGAGATTTCAGCCGGGGAGGAAGGAGCCCCGGCTCAAGAATACCGAGTAATTTTTACTCAGTTGAGTGCGTAAAATTTACCCGGTTAACATTTGTAATTTCAGGTGTTTAGACCTATACAAGGAAGGAATCATTCTAATTAAAGTAACGTAAAACTTGGTTTAAGCAATAATCGATTAGTTCCCAACTGTGCCCTTTCATCCTGGTGTTCTGTTCATTTTTTGAACGACCAAAAAACGAACCAAAAAAGTCGCCAAAGAATCCCAAATGTTGTTCTCCCCTGCCAATAAACAGGCTATTGCTCTGGCAACTTTCGCAACCTTTTCAATAACTACCTGCAGGGATTCACTGGACTCGGGGAGTATTGCCTTTCTCTTGGTAAGAACTTCCATCAAAGCTACTCTTTATAGCAAAAGATGGGAAACCGAAGCATTTCTGTCTCACGAGGGGGCTGGCAACGGATTGAACCAGCGGTCACATCGGGGTCAGCACCGAGGAGTTAAATGCTTCTTGATCTTTTGGTTCGTGGTCAGGGCCGTGTCCGCCCACCGGCGTGATCAAACCAAAATGAACACCTCTAAAGAGAAATAAGCTTGAAATATCATACCCTCGCAACTATTTATAGCCTACTATTTTAAGGTGCTGTTAATACTTTAGTTTAACCAATAAACTCCTCCTAATGTATTATTTGAGAACCTTCTGGATAGACGTAACAACCCGTTCCCGTTCTTCTTCTGTGAGGTTACTACCAGACGGCAGACAAAGTCCATATTCAAAAAGCTTATCTGAAATTCCATTCCCGTAATATGGAGATCCATGATAAAGCGGCTGCATATGCATCGGTTTCCAGAGCGGACGGGTTTCAATATTCTTTTTCTCCAGTTCTATACGGATCTGTTCTCTTGTCACTCCCCTGGTCTCTTTGGGATTTACGAGAATCGTTGTGAGCCAGCGGTTGCTGTAATAACCGTCGGGTTCTTTCAGGAAATAGATACCTGTAGGTGAAGAATTTAGAATTCCGAATTCTGAATTCAGAATTTCCATCTCAAGCCATGATCCATTCAATTCCCTGAAATAGAAATCATGATTAGCTCGTCTTGTAGTAACCCGCTCATCCAACACCTTTATTTGCCCCCGGCCTATGCCAGCAACAATATTACTCATTCTATAATTATAACCCAGTTCTGAGTGTTGATAATGTGGGGCCTCATCACGGGCTTGGGTTGCCAAAAAACGTGCTTTTTTAACGAGTTGCTCATCATCGCTTAAAAGAGCTCCTCCCCCAGACGTTGTTATGATTTTATTACCGTTAAACGAGAGTACCGACAACATGCCAAAAGAACCACATTTTCGTCCATTCACAGAGGAACCGAGCGCTTCGGCAGCATCTTCAATAACAGGAATATCATATTTTGCAGCCACATTGAGAATCCGGTCTACTTTAGCCGGCATCCCGTAAAGATGTACAACTACAATCGCTTTTGGTCTCTTTCCCCCGTTTTTTTCCATTCTGTCTACAATAGCCTGTTCCAGCAAATCCGGATCCATATTCCAGGTATCAGGCTCAGAATCCACAAACACTGGAGTAGCCCCTTGGTATCTTATCGGGTTTGCGGTCGCGGCAAAGGTAAAAGACTGGCAGATCACCTCATCTTCAGGCTCCACCCCACAGAGAATCAATCCCAGATGAATAGCCGCCGTACCTGAAGTGACCACTGCGGCATGATTTCTCCCTGTAACGCCTTGTAAGTCCTCTTCAAAACCATCTACATTTGCCCCCAGAGGAGCAATCCAGTTTTTATCAAAGGCATCATGAATATAGTTAAGTTCGTCCCCTCCCATATGCGGAGAAGAAAGGTAAATTCGTGGAGCTGAATAGTTCATGTCTTATAGATTTATTTTTCGTTTCCAATCATAATTCTTTGATGTTTGGGGAAACAGTTCCTTCTTAATGAATTTTACTTTACTGTAGTATTTTAAAAATTACTGAATTGTACGATCATTCATAATGATAAATTGAAATCAAGGATTACATATTTCTAATAATTAAATTATAATCAAACCTTTATCTTTAACTTTTATTAATTTATTACAGTAAGAGACGTTACCTATCAAATCTATTTGAAAGGATAAAAGAATGAACCATCTAAAGTTATCATCTACTATAACAGCATTAGTTTTTTTCCTCCTTTCAGGAATACAAAATAACGCTACGGGTCAGTCCATGGAATTTGGTATAACCGGAGGGTTGAGTATGAGTTCTCACCTCCACCATTTCAGGTTCACAGATGCCGATGTTAGCCTCGACCTGGAACCTAAGTTGACCATGGGTTACCAGGCAGGTGTGATCGCCAGAAATAATTTTTCAAATAAATTGCGCTTACAAGCAGAACCTTCATTTGCAATGTTGGGTGCCCGGTATGAGGAATCTTTCACACTCAGAGGCTCTGTGTTTCAAACAGACAGCCGAACAGAACTTCTTTACTTTCAGTTGCCCCTGGTACTTCAACTTTCAACTGCTGGACCTAACGAGACGGTTTTCGGCAGTCCTTATGCAAAAACCACATACCACATAAGTGGCGGGGTTTTCGGAGGCTACTTACTGGACGCCCGATTTTCTGGAACGAACACGGGAACACCCATTGGGGTCCCTTTTGAAAGTGATTTCTCAAACGATATAGTATCGCAATATTCCGAATATGATGGGGGAGCTATTTTG
Source organism: Aliifodinibius sp. S!AR15-10 (assembly GCF_031569985.1). NCBI lineage: Bacteria > Pseudomonadati > Balneolota > Balneolia > Balneolales > Balneolaceae > Fodinibius > Aliifodinibius sp. S!AR15-10. The sequence continues at coordinate 95,139 of NZ_JAMQKA010000021.1, forward strand.
GGATTGGGATTTGAACACGGTAACAAAAGAAAAATTGGGTTTGAAACACGTGCCCAGTTTTCGGTTTATGATTCTGGTGAACCGTCTCAACAACTGTTCGAATCTCAAAATATGGCCGTCACTTTCTCTGTTTATTTTTTGCTTTAGGGTATTGGTATGTTCATTTTTTCAATGAAGAAAATCCGCCGGGTGTCGGACTGAAGAACTTCCACCAAAAAAGTCGCCAAAGAATCCCAAATGTTGTTCTCCCCTGCCAATAAACAGGCAATTGCTCTGGCAACTTTCGCAACCTTTTCAATAACTACCTGCAGGGATTCACTGGACTCGGGAACTCGTGCCTTTCTCTTGGAAAGAATCTCTAACGCTCTCTCTTTATAGCTAGAAACTGAAGCATTTCTGTCTGACGAGGTGCTAGTGTTATAACTCATAAATATGTAAACTAATTATGATCTCTATAACTCAGGCTTGCCTTGTTCCTTACATCCCCCTGCGCCCCCTTCAATGTCCAGACCGGGGACATCCTTTACAGGTGTTCGGAGACATCCTTTACACTTTGCAGGGCGCTTATATTTTGTATGATGACCTCCAAAAAGGAGGCTGTTTTGCCCTGGGAAAACCAGCAAACAAA
>NZ_JAMQKA010000022.1:0-87250 GCF_031569985.1 Aliifodinibius sp. S!AR15-10
CGATGCGTTCAATCTTCCCGGCCAGCCCGTCGTCATTGATGAACGAGTCCCAATCCTCCCCGCCCAGCAGGTAAAACGAATCCCTGTGCTCAATTACAATTCCCTGCGTTGTCTTGTATACTTTCATCGATACCTATTCATTATTTAAGGATTATTTCAATTACTCTTCCCCTATCATTTATTCCTGATAACTAATCATAGTTATCGACGGAAAATAATGTTGCGCCCCACCTATCGCAAACAGAACCATTGTTTGTAACAATATGGTATTCTTTTAATTACTCTATTTGAGATAAAAACGAAGAAACATGAAAAGACTCAGTTCAACTTACTTGTTATTAACTCTCTTTGGGGTAATTTGGATGAATCCTTACCTTCTTAAGGAAGATATTATTCATAGAATCTAGTAACCCGACAATCTGTATGCCTGATTTCAGCACAACTGTTCCAATAGATGAAGTCGGCGTCGCCGAACGTGTTGCGCGGCTGAACAAGCGCAGCATCAAAAAAGAATCAAAACTATTTGCTTTGAAATTGGCCCTCAGCATGGTCGACCTGACGACCCTGGAGGGAATGGACACCCCGGGCAAGGTCACTCAGCTATGCAAGAAAGCAAAACTCCCACATACTGAACTTCCCGACCTTCCCAATGTAGCCGCCGTCTGCGTATATCCCAACATGGTGGCTACAGCTAAACAGGAATTGCAAGGAACCGGTATAAACGTTGCAAGTGTGGCGACCGCTTTTCCCAGTGGCATGACCACACGCGAGGCCAAGATTGAGGAGACCAAATATGTGGTAGACCAGGGAGCGGATGAAGTGGACATGGTAATTTCACGCGGTGAGTTTCTCAAGGGTAATTACTCTTTCGTACATGATGAGATAGCGGCAATAAAGGAAGCGTGTGGAAACGCTCATCTCAAAGTCATTTTAGAGACCGGGGAACTGGAAACATTGGAAAACATTCGCAAAGCCAGTGACATTGCCATGCAGGCTGGTGCCGACTTCATAAAGACATCAACTGGAAAGGTAAAACCTGCTGCAACGCAAGAGGTTACTCTCGTTATGCTAGAGGCAATACGAAATTTTTATTATGCCACTGATCGCAGGGTGGGAATGAAACCCGCGGGTGGAATACGCAAGGCGAAGCAGGCCCTGCAGTATCTTGTGTTGATCAGGGAGACATTGGGTGATGCCTGGCTTTCCCCAGATTATTTTCGCTTCGGAGCCAGCTCCCTCACCAATGACCTGCTAATGCAAATAGTCAAACAGGAAACCGGTGTATACCAAAGCAGTAATTATTTCTCTAAAGACTAGAATATAACCGCAGAGACGCTAAGAGGACGCAAAGAATGCAAGAGTATTCAGAAAATGAAATTTCTAAAATTGTTTTAAATGCTTCTATAAAAGTTCATAGAAATTTAGGGTCTGGTTTGCTTGAAAATGCGTATCATAAATGCCTAACCTATGAATTAATGAAGCAGAACTTGAATATTGAAACGGAAAAGGCGCTACCCCTGATTTATGAAGATGTTAAATTAGAAGCAGGATATCGATTAGACATTTTCGTTAATAAAAAGGTAGTAATTGAAATCAAGGCCGTTGAAGCTTTGAATGATGTACACTTAGCTCAAACCCTTACATACCTTAAACTGTCAGATTGTAAGCTTGGACTTTTAATAAATTTCAATGTCGCTTTACTTAAAAATGGATTTCGAAGAGTAGTGAACAACCTATAGCCTTTGCGCGTCCTCTGCGGTTAACATTACAAATTTTATTTATAATTATGGCTGAAGATCAACAGGCAACTGACACCAAAAACGATCAACCCTACAAACCCTCCTCTCCCAGCTCAAAGTTGGATTTTGGGTCTAAATGGAGTTACGACAAGGCCCCGGAAAGTACCGAACATGTGGAGGTTGATGAGAGGTACGAGTTATTTATCGGGGGAGAATTTCTGCCTCCCCAAAAAGAACGCTATTTCAAGACGATTAATCCCGCCACCGAGGAACCGCTCGCTGATATAGCAGAAGCTACCCAGCAGGATGTCGACAAAGCGGTCAAGTCTGCACGAAAAGCATATGAAAAGAACTGGTCGAAGCTCCCTGGACAACAACGTGGTAAATACATCTTCAGGCTGGCGCGGCTTATTCAGGAAAGAGCAAAGGAATTCGCCGTGATAGAATCGATGGACGGTGGCAAGCCGATCCGGGAGTCGCGTGATGTGGACATTCCGCTGGCTGCAGCTCACTTTTTCTATTATGCCGGCTGGGCCGACAAGCTCGAATACGCTTTCCCCGGGAAAAAAGCAGCTCCGTTGGGCGTCGCAGGCCAAATTATCCCCTGGAATTTTCCCCTGCTGATGCTGGCATGGAAGATCGCCCCTGCCCTGGCAACAGGAAATACCGTTGTCCTGAAGTCTGCTGAAACGACACCCCTTACTGCGCTGAAATTTGCTGAACTCTGCCAGGAAGCAGGTATTCCTGAGGGCGTTGTTAATATCGTAACAGGCGCTGGTCCAACAGGTGCAGAGATCGTAAATCATCCTGACATCGATAAGATTGCATTTACCGGATCGACGGAAGTTGGCAAGATTATCATGAAATCCCTGGCCGGCACTGATAAAAAATATACGCTGGAACTCGGAGGTAAAGGCCCGAATATTATTTATGAGGATGCGGCTATCGACCAGGCCGTGGAAGGGATTATCAACGCCATTTTCTTCAATCAAGGGCATGTGTGTTGCGCTGGCTCAAGATTGCTGGTGCAGGAAGGTATTGCCGATACTGTCATCCGCAAATTACGGGATCGGATTGAAACGCTCATCGTGGGCGATCCGCTTGATAAAAATACCGATGTAGGGGCTATCAACTCCAAGCAGCAGTACGACAAGATCAACGATTACATTGAGATCGGTATAAACGAAGGCGCCGAGATCTATGAAGCCTCATGCGAGCTGCCCGGTAAAGGCTATTTCTGCAAACCGACGCTAGTCACCAATGTGGGCCAATCCAATCGCATTGTGAAGGAGGAGATTTTCGGTCCGGTGCTGACGATACAGACATTCCGCACACCAGGTGAAGCTAAGGAGAAGGCCAACAACACGCCCTACGGACTGGCGGGTGGGGTATGGACTGATAAGGGATCAAAGATCTTTAAAACAGGCCAGGAAATTCAAAACGGGGTCGTATGGTCAAACACCTACAACCAGTTTGATCCGACATCACCTTTTGGCGGATACAAGGAAAGCGGTATTGGTCGCGAAGGCGGTCTACACGGGTTGTATCCTTATGTAAATTTGAAATGATCGTGTGAATGGAACGCGGATGACGTAGATTAGGCAGATAGCCACAGATTAAGATTAATCAGTGACTATCCGCTAGGTCCATGTTATCTGTGTTCTACTAAGACGCATTCAATGCGTCTCTACATTAAGATTAATTTTGAGTAACATGAATGCCACAGATCTGCACAGATGTTCAGGATTACCCGTATCAATCTGTGATAATCTGTGGCCAGTAAAAATGATGAGACATGACAGACCGAATTGAGGTTAAAAAAACGTATAAAACATATATTGGCGGTAACTTTCCGCGGACAGAATCGGGACGATCCTACAAGGTGTACGACGAAGATGAAAACTTCTTTGCCAACGCCTGCCGCTGCTCCCGCAAAGACGTGCGCGATGCCGTGTTAGCTGCACGGGAGGCATTCGACGGTTGGAAAAGTCGAACGGCCTACAACCGCGGGCAAATCCTGTACCGCATCGCAGAGATGCTGGAAGGTCGTAAAGCACAATTTGTGGAAGAGCTCACTGTGTTCGGGTCTTCCGAAAAGGAAGCCCGAAATGAAGTGTATGCCGCCATCGATCGACTGATCTACTACGCCGGTTGGTCGGATAAGTTTCAGCAGGTATATAGCACGGTAAACCCTGTGGCCAGTAATCATTTCAATTTCAGTATTCCCGACCCAATGGGTGTGGTGTCTGTGCTTGCACCTCAGAATAGTGCGCTGCTTGGTCTCGTGTCAGTCATCGCCCCCATCATTGTAGGAGGCAACACCTGTGTTGTGCTTGCGGCGAGGAACTCCCCAAATGTAGCAATAAGTTTTGCAGAAGTGCTTCATTCTTCAGACGTTCCGGGTGGAATTGTCAACCTGTTAACAGGATTCCGCGAAGAACTTATTCCTCATCTTTCATCACATATGGATGTGAATGCTTTCTTCTACACGGAGGAATTAGATCAGGAAACCCGGAAACAAATAGATGAAAATGCAGCTTTAAACGTTAAACGAGTAGTGAAGGAGTTACAAGACTCGTGGGATACCCCTGAAGCACAAAATCCAGAATTGATAATGAACTTCCAGGAGATTAAAACAACCTGGCATCCAATTGGAAATTAAGCTATGCCCGTTAAAAAATTGCACAGATATCTTTTCATAATTACAGCTTTGATCCTATTTGCAGGACTGTATTCCTGTCAAATAACCGAGAGGGCGACCCATGATCGGCCGGGGGCTACAGCCTCCGATTCCCTCGCCGCATCAACTGAAGGAGGACTCCAACTTGCGGCATACCGGAATAGCCTGAGTGATCTCTACAGCACCCAAAATCATGATATGCCCGCTTTCTTCATGGAGTCGTATGATAGTGACGGTTCCGGGAATCGTGATCCATTTCAAGGCTTTCGAATCCAGTTGATTTCGACACGGAATGTCTCAATGGCAGATTCTGTAGCAAAATCTTTCCGCATTTGGTCGGATACAACAATAACGGGCTTTACTCCTGAAACATACACTACTTTCCAGCAGCCCCATTACAGAGTGCATGTAGGTGATTTTAACAATCGCCAGCGAGCCATAGAGTTCTCGCAACTTGTAAAGCGAAAATATCCCGATGCCTGGGTAGTTCACGACCGTATTAATCCATACCTGGTACCTGCCGATACTACTCAAATTGGACTTAAATCTGCCAACATGGATTCCAATTAAACAACCTCTCTATATCGGTAATCATCATATGGTCTGATGAGCTCTGAAAACTGCAGCACCTTTTTTACCGATCTGCCCTTGCTGGAGTCTTTTTTTGAGATCTCCAATCCCAATAATTTTTATCCAATTCCGGATGACTGGTATATCGCCATTACTGATATTGTCGATTCTACCGGTGCCATCGACCAGGGAAAATACAAGATGGTGAATATCCTGGGTGCCTCTCCTATTGTGGGCATGCTTAACCTTGGTAACAAGGATGAGATCCCTTACACCTTTGGAGGCGACGGTTGCACTCTCTGCATTCCCCCTTCCCTGGTAACTGAAACGAGAAAGGTATTTCGTGCTAGCCGAGAAATTGGAAAAGCCGAGTATGATCTTGACCTGCGTGCTGCTATAATCCCTGTAAACCATATTCGAGAGGCAGGTTTTGACGTCAAAGTAGCCCGATACAAAGTCTCTGATGCTTACAACCAGTCTATTTTTTCAGGAGACGGACTCACCTATGCCGAAGAGATTCTCAAAGATCCGGCAAACAAGCAATTTATGATAAACTTTACTGAAGAGGCTGAAAATGCTGATTTTACGGGCCTGGAATGCCGCTGGCAGGAAGTGGGGCGACAGGACAAAAAGGTAATTACCATGCTAGTCAGATCAAATCCACAGCGTACTGATTCGGATGAAATCTATACCACAGTTCTGAATAAAATGCGGGATATTTTTAGTTTCGATGATAAAACAAACCCCATCGAAACGTCGCAGCTCCGTATGAATATGTCCATTTCCTCGCTGATGGGTGAAATTAAATTTAGAACCTTTGGGATGAGCTGGCTGCAGCGATTAACATACATTCTGAAAATGGAGATCCAGATTGTACTCGGTAAAATATTTATGGCTTTGGGATACAAATCATCGGCCACAAACTGGTCGCTCTATAAACCGGACCTCGCTCTTAATTCTGATCACCGAAAATTTGACGATATGCTGCGGGTTGTTATCAGTGGTACTGACGAACAGTTGAATGAATTGAAAGCATTTCTTGAGAAGGAGTTTCAGGCCTCCCGCCTGGCTTATGGCTTACATGTGACCCACAGCGCCATGATCACCTGCATGGTTTTCAAATACCACCGGCAGCACGTTCATTTTGTTGATGGTAGCGATGGCGGTTATGTAATGGCGGCTAAGAAGCTAAAGGAACGGCTACGTAAAATTCGAGAGTAAGTCTTAATAGTCACGTATTACGCATTACGCATTACGTTTTACGTCTCAAACAAAGATCAAGGAAGCTAACGTCCTCCCACCTTAAAAATGAAATCCCTACACGTTAAATCGAAACAGCATCACATCTCCATCCTGAACGACGTAATCCTTGCCCTCTTGGCGCATCTTGCCGGCATCTTTGATCGCTTTTTCAGATCCCAGCTCGGCATAGGTGTCATAACTGACCGTCTCTGCACGGATAAATCCATGCTCAAAATCGGAGTGGATCACACCGGCGGCCTCAGGTGCTTTGGCCCCTTTTCGGACCGTCCATGCACGAACCTCTTTAGGACCAGCAGTAAAAAACGTTATGAGTCCCAGCTCTTTGTACGCTGCCTGAATGAGACGGTCGAGTCCGGCACTTTCCACGCCCAACTCCTCAAGGAATAGCTCGCGCTCCTCCTCATCCAGCTCGGCAATCTCTTCTTCTATTTTGGCACAAAAAGTAACGACCTCATCATCAGTTTCGGCAGCAATTTCCCTGACTTCTTCCACCAGCTCATTGCCGCTGTCCAGGTCATCTTCACTCACATTGCAGGCATACAGTACAGGCTTTTCAGAAAGCAGGAATAGTTCTTTGTAGGCGGCTCTAACTTCTGGATCCTCGGTAAACGTACGTGCCGAGTTGCCCTGCTCAAGATGCTCTCGCAGGCGTTTTACCGTTTCATACTGGGCGATCACTTTTTTGTCGCCGTTCTTGGCCTCCTTCTTGAGATTCTCTTCCCGCTTTTCAACAGAGACCAAGTCTTTGAAGATAAGTTCATCCTCAATAATGCGGATATCGCGGGCAGGGTCGATACTGCCCTCCACATGAATAACATTCGGATCATCAAAACAGCGTACCACATGCACAATCAGGTCGACTTCCCGTATATGAGACAAGAAAGCGTTGCCCTTCCCTTTTCCTTCGGAAGCCCCTTTGACGAGGCCGGCGATATCTACAAACTCCACGCTGGTGGGCACTTTAGATTTAGGCTCCACGATATCGGCCAGGTTATCGAGGCGCTTGTCGGGCACCGGCACCACTCCGATATTGGGATCGATGGTACAGAATGGAAAGTTTTCCGATTCGGCACCCGCATCACTCAGTGCATTAAATAAACTGGACTTCCCCACGTTCGGGAGTCCCACAATTCCACATCTAAGACTCATGTAATAAACTGTTGATTTTGCATTCAGCTGTCATCAGTTCATAACCTGGTGACAATCCGTTTCTAATTATCCAAACAAATTTGTTGTATAAACTTTTCTTCCGGCAAAAGAGCGGCCGTCAGCTTGCCGTATCCGAGTGACTGGTACACACAACCGGTGTCGATACCCAGCATCTTTTCTTTTTGCAGCGGGTGGGGACGCGGGGTATGGCCAAACACCACCTTTTTCTCCCAGGAAGTTTCAAAAGCGTTGAGATGAGATCGCTCCCAGAGAAACTCTACGTGCTCCTTCTTGTTTGCTATAGACTCTTCAATTGTTTTATGGGGCGCAAGTCCGGCGTGAACAAAAAAGTAATCCGGTGTGTCGTAATAGATTTGCGTGTTATAATAAAATTTGATGTGTTCCTCCGGCAGATCCAGCTCCCGATCATTGGTACCATAGGAACGCAGCGTGGAACGGCCTCCGTTGGTTAGCCACAGGTTGACCCCGTCTTTGCGAATAGCATCCAGCAGCATCTGCTCATGATTTCCCCTCAAAAAAATGCAGTCATGATCCTGGCGGTATTCCAAGAGAAGATCTACTACCCCCTTTGAGTCGGGACCACGATCAATGTAATCGCCAATAAATACAATCGTCCGGTCGTCATACTTGGCAAGTTTTCCCAAAAGTGCATTCAGTGATTCCAGGCAACCATGGATATCACCAATCACAATAAACTTATTCTCGGCCACAGTAATCCCTAATTTAGTGATGATTCGATAAGACCACGGCCTGTTTTGTGTATCCGATCTTCTTTCTGGAGTCGCTCCAGTGCCGCATCCAGGATGCCGTTCACAAAGTTTCCTGACTTTTGGGTAGAAAATCGTTTCGCTATCTCGATAGCTTCATTAATGGTCACTTTGGTGGGAATCTCTTCAAAATTCAAAAATTCACAAAGAGCTAAACGTAAAATTAGCTTATCGACCGTAGCAAGGCGATGAATATTCCAATTTTTTATATGATCCTGGATAATATTATCCAGTTCTTCTTTACTTTTTACCGTTTTTAGAAAGAGCCGTTCTGCAAACTTAAGAGCCGACTTATCCTTATTCAATTTCGGTTTTATTATGGTAGAAAGTACCTGTTTCCATTTGTTGCCGCTGACCTCTTCGGCAAAAAGGGCTTGAAGTACCACTTCTCTAATTTCTCTGCGCTGTGCCATGCTTTATTTTAGAATGTATCTTGCAAACGAGCGCAAAAAGATACAAAACCTCCTCACAAGCTGAAAGCATTAGATCATATTAAAATTTGAGCTTCACCCCACCCTTCTGTTACTTAAGAACGGACAAGGGAACAAACATCTTTCCCCATTGTACTATTTACAAATAGTATTGGCAGGAAAACGGCATAACGCCAATTTTTTTGTATTATATAAGCTTTGTTTTTACTGCCACAGAATGATTGTTTAGTTGTATCAAGTGAGTATAAGCTGATCCGGGAAAAGCGGAAGTATGACAATAAAAAATTGACGTTTAATAAAAACCGATCACGGGATGAGAACAATATTTTAATTATGCTTGAAGAAAAAACCTATCATATTCTTCTTGTTGCACATGAAACCGGGAACAGTCGTCCAATAGCGGAAGAAATAAATGATTCCCAACTTCAATCAACTATTATAAAGGCAAAGGGGTTAAAAGGGGGAATTGAGCATCTGCAGAATAGAGAATTTGATATCATTCTCTTCGATCTTTCGCAGGAAGAGGCTCCGCTGACCTCCATACAAAAAATTAACAAACGTTCTCAGAGAGCACCAGTAATCGCAATAATCGATGATGAAAAAAAAGTTAATGATACCATTCATTCAGAAGCTGAGGACGTTCTTCTTAAAAAAGACTTGACCCCCCTCTTGCTTGAAAAGTCCATCACCTACGCCATCAAGACTAACAAGTTGGTTAACAGGCTTGAGAAAAGTGAAGAACACCTGCTTGAGGCCAAAGATCTTGCACACCTGGGCAATTTTGAACAAGACCTTGAAACCGGGAAGATATCATGGTCAGATGAAACGTTTAGAATTTTTGAAATGGACCCGTCTGAAGGAGCTCCGCATTACCAGGAACTCCGGGAAATGATGCATCTTGATTATCGTGACAAAGCTGATCAGGTAGTTGAACAGGTCCGCAATACCGGGGAAAAGGCATTCTTGGAGTTCAGGGTTACGACTGCCAAAGGAAACCCAAAATATTTGTACAGCATTCTTAATCCCACAAAAGACCGTGAGGGGAACGTAACCAAAATATTTGGTACGACCCATGATATTACACAACAGAAAAAAACGGAAGAGGAACTCAAAGAGAATGAACATCGCTACCGGATGCTGTTTCAGTCAGCTACCGACGAAATTCTTGTTTTCCAAATTGACAGTAACGCCCGGCCGCTCCCTTTTATGGAGGTAAACAGCGTAGCCTGCAATATGTTGAACTACTCGCGAGAGGAGCTACTTCAAAAAACGATCTATGATATCGTTGTAGCAGACCATAAAGAGATGAATAGTCGTATTGAAAGGGTACTGCAAGAGAATGAAAGCGTTCATGAATCCCGCCACGTGACTAAAGAGGGACACATCATACCACTCGAGATCAGGGCGCGGGCATTTAAATACAAGGGACGAACCACTTTTATTTCAATCGGCAGGGATATCAGGGAAAGAAGAAAGTTAGAACAAAAAATTCTAAGCATCAGTGAAGAGGAGCGCCAGCGAGTAGGCCGGGATATGCATGACAGTCTCGGCCAAATGTTGACGGGCATTGGGCTTATTTCTCAAAGTTTGGCAAAAAAGCTGAAAGCCAAAGACTTACCAGGTGCGGAAGAGGCCCAGGAAATAACAGATATGATCAAAGAAGCAGATGCACAGGCCCACTCACTGACGCGTGGCCTTATTCCAGTAAAAGTTGAATCAAATGGACTCGATGCCGCCCTCCAGCAATTGACTGATTATACCTCTAACCTGTATGATATTGAGATTAGCTATTCCAATGCGAAAAAAAATTTGCCTCAGGATAACACCTCTGCTGTTAATTTGTACAGGATAGCCCAGGAAGCGATTACCAACGCCGTTAAGCATGGAAAAGCCACTTCAATTCATGTTGCCCTGGATTCCACCGATACTCATGCCATACTTCGGATTACTGACAACGGAATTGGCTTTGCAAACGCAGAAACTAATAAAGACGGGATGGGCGTCCGAATCATGCACTTTCGTGCCCACATGATTGGTGGCAGTCTTGAGATAAACAAAAAAAAGGAAAAGGGAGCAGAGATTATTTGTCAAGTTCCTTTGGATAATAACTATTCTATGCCTTAGAAAATTAAATATCGATCGGTTGCCATATTATGGCTTATCTCAGAAGATTGGAACTGTCTTTAATCACAGGTACATGATCAAAGACACAATAATTCCGCCAACCAACGTGCCTAAAATTCCAGCCAGCGACAGATTTCGGTGAGCTATAGCTTCTTTTTCACCAGAATCAGAGCTGTCGGGAGCACACCTTGAGGGACGGCCCCGGTACAGAATGTCTGGAGCCTCAACAGATACTTCTCTATGATGTTTGATCAAAAACATATGGGCTGTCCTGAGTGAATTTAGTAGCCTCTTTAATATTAGGAAAAAATAATAAACATTAAAAAAAATTAATAAACTCAAATTCCGGTATTCTGACCTATTAATCTGGATTCTTTGGATTGCTATTTATTTAATGTCAGTTCTGGATAAGGCTTCTCCAAATAATAGATTAACCTGAGTGCGACCTAAGAATCCCTCAAAATAGTAACTGTCATCGCGAGGAGACATTATACATACTTGTTGGCTCAACGATGAGGTCGACGTGGCGATCTCCCCCCCGTCCGTTTTCTGTTCACCCGCCGGGAGATTGCCTCCCGACAGGTGTCGGGATCCCGATAGTCACTTAATCCCCCCAATGACAGATTTAAACTAGAACTGACATTAAATAATAATTGTCACCCGCGATAAGGCTTTAATGATGACCGATTATCCTGCATGTAAGATCATTTAATTTCACATTTCACCCATTGGAATCAGGATGGACGGGATTAAAGGATTTTCCGGGTTCCTTCTCAGGTAAACATTACCATCCTGCAGATCCTCTAATCCTGTAAATCCCGGTTCTAATTTTTCCCCTATGGTCGCATAATCCCTCCTGATGAGAGATTTTATCTCGAACTGACGTAAATATAAGATTATAAAGGTGTAGCAGAATGAATCTCCCGGATAACATTCTAGGATCCTTTTATCTATAGTCTCGTTCATTTTTTCAACGACGGAATCCGCCGGGAGTCGGACTAAAGAACTGAATGCTCCCTGCACTGGAAGTACAGGGGTTCGCGGTAGGACTGAAAGTCCTTCTCCTTTCCAAATATTACCTCCTTTTCTACAAGAAAGCGGATTCCTCATCTCCAATTGGAGTACCGTCAAGGATGTTGTCAACTATCCGTTGTGGTGCAGGGCATCCCCCTTTTCTTCGGCTTGGGCCGAATTCATTTCCCCCTTCGAAGCTTCGAAAGGGGAATTTCGTGCTAGTACAATACGACCAGCCATACGCGCCTCAAAAAAAGTAAACTCGCTCGCTATAGATTTTTTGAAACACTAACGTTCTGCACTGGGACCAATAAAAATTATTTCCATTCATCACTCTGATCCTTGTACTTCCCGATTGCTCCCTTCGCCTTTCGCTTTTGCGGTATCAATAACAAAATCAGAACGGTCCCGTATATGGCACCCACAAAGATTATCACAACCACTCCCGGGACGTTGCCGATAGCTGCATTTTCAAAAAAACTGGTTCCGGATTCTGCAAATACGGTAATGCGAAGTACCCATGCTGTCAGCAGGATAGTTAACAGGGAAAAATAGATACGCTGTAACCGCCTAACAAGAGACTCAAACAGTGACATTTTGATCCTTGGATTGCGTAAATCTTCGCTAAGCAGACGCCGCCATGGTTTTTGCTCCGTTCCAATGGGATGAAGTGCATTCGCAAAAATGTTTTCTTCCAGCAGGCGTACCCGCGACCGCCAGACGTCATAGATTTGGTATCGCCTGGCCTCAATAACCAGGAAAATAAATATCATAACGATACCGACCAGAATCAGGTAGTGTGGACGGGAATGGCTGGAGAAAGTCCATGTCAAAAGAGAGGCTGTTAAGACAACCACCCAGTTGGTGGCACGGTCCAACCGATTTCTCCATTTCATCGATCGTCCTACCTCCGACCGATAATACTGGGCCATCAATTGAAGAAAAGTACCGGATTCGGTCGCTGCAAACCCCGCCACTTCTCGCCTTTCGTCTGACTCAGGTTCAAACTCGTTCTTTAAGGATTCTACAGTTTTATCGTGTTGACCAGACATGTCCCCCCCTTTCGAGTTGCCATAACTGTGGAAACACCGGTAACTCAATCCACTACAGGAATGTAGGTAATTTTCTCAAAAAACGCATTTATACAACTAAAGTAAGGGGTATACAACGAAAATTGAGATTGAGAACAGGTAGAATTCTCACTTTTTTCTTCTCATGAACTACAGCTTAGGTTTGTTACGATATGCTACAGATCCAGACCTGGGCACCCTAAAACGGATAACGTTCTTACCCACCAACTCTTCAACCTCTACTTCATGTGATTCTTGTGAAGATTCAGTGGAATAGATGCATTCAAATACACTTCCGGGCATGTGCAAACCTGAATCTATGACGACATATATATTTCGGTCATTTTCCAAATCACAGTTGCATGCAAGAACGATCTCTTCCGTACTAAAAATGCGAGACCAAACAATGACTCCTGTATGCCTGGTTTCATCCAGTTTATGAGGCAGCTCAAACTCCACGCCTTTGTATGAGACCGCGCGTTGATAGACACGGCCCTGCCGTAGTGTCAAATTCTCTTTCCTTATCTTTATCATTTTAGACAGTTCCCTGAAGATGGGATTGTGCACGTTAAAAAAATGTCGATTGACAGTTCTAAAAGCGCCAAATTTGCCCTCAAACATCGTTTCACGAACATACTTGTCATGATCCCCGCTCCCGTCAAAACCCTGCTCCGTCCCGTAATAAATACATGGTATCCCGGGTGACATAAGATTTAAGAAGAGCGCATTTAACAGAAGGGGTGCCGTTTTCTTGTCGGCGCAAAATCGGCTGTGCCCAGTTTGTGCCACCATGTCGTGGTCATCAAACATCACCACAACATTGTCTTTGTACCATCTATATTCATCCTCTCCCAGCAATTCGGAATTCTTGAACAGATCAAAAAAGTCAACCGGATTTAGATATCCTTTAGCAACATTTTCCAGCTTTTCCGGAATTTGATTTATCCCCAACGCTGCATCTACTCCCGTCTTGTCGAGGGTCTCTATGGCAAACTCAAATCCGCCGGTAATTTCTCCTATTACATAAAAGTTATTTTTCCCTATCGTTTTCGTAAATTCATGAATTTCTCTAACAAAGTAGCGGGTAGCCCCCGGCTCAAGATGCTTTACTGTATCAAGTCGAAATCCGTCAATGTCAGCATACGCAATCCAGTATTTGTAACATTCCGTAAGAATCTTCAACGCCTCTGAAGGGTGAAATTCATCAAATTCTCCATTGCCGGTGTAAATGTTCTTTAGAGCCAGGAAATCACCTTCCGTATATTCTGGATAACGGTCCCAATCCACAATTTGTCCCTTTCGGGTAAATGCATCAGGGGACATTAGTTCTATGGGCCATATTCCCCCGTCAGGCCAGGCTTCATACAAAGTATCAACTTCTACAGGATCAGGTCGTATGGCTGGTTTCCCGTTCTCGTCAAGAAACGCCTTTATCGGGAATACGTTTCCGTCATAATTTGGAGTGCCGTTTTCGTATTGAAAGACGTTACCAGCATGATTAAGGATTATATCCAGAATAAAGTACATGTTGTGGCTGTGTACCTCCTCCGCAAGCTGCTTGAGTTCAGCTTTTGTCCCAAAATGAGGATCGACGTCCAGGAAATTTTGTATGCCGTACCCGTGATAGGTTTCTTCAAAAGAAACCTGCTTAAAAATGGGGCTAATCCAGATGGCCGTAACGCCCAGTTCAGCAAGATAATCAATCTTACTTTTGATCCCTTTTAGCGTTCCCCCGTTCCACTTTGTTCCATACTTCAGCCAACGTTTCTTTGTGTTTTCATCCCTTAACGCATTTTCATAATCTCTTTCGGGATTATACAGGTTTTTCTCCTCCCCGGTAGAAAACCGGTCCGTGATAAGAAAATAAAGTATCTGCTCTTCCCATTCTTCGGGAGACGGGTAATACTCACGATTTCTTGTGAGTTCTTTTAAATCAATATCATGTTTACTTTTCATTTTAGTTTCGACAGATTTTTTAAACGTCAAAACTTGACCAGCAAAAAAACCTATTATATAAAGCTAATACCAATAAATTGCGATAATTTCACTCTAAAAGCAATGGAGTCAAGTCATAATAGAAGATGGGATTAAGGTAAGCCATTTCGCATATTGAGTGAGTTCACCCTAAGAAGGCAGTCCGGATTAAATCCATAAAGGCCAATCTTTGGGATTAGTCCGGGGCACTTGAGTTCCACATTATGGAGTAGTGTAGATCAGACCTGGCAAGGAGAGATAACTAAGCCTGTTAACTCTACAGAAAAATAGCATAAATTGTTCAAAGGGTAACTAATCAGGCAGGATAAATGTGGGTGCTACTGGATTCGAACCAGTGACCTCTACCGTGTCGGGGTAGCGCTCTAAACCAACTGAGCTAAGCACCCAAAGCGAACTGAATATAGGAAATTAGTACTATGCTAATCAATAATAAATTGGACCTTTTAACAAGTCAGAAACTTATAGAAAAAATGTAGGGATTTCTGTTGCATTAGCAGTTGGAATTATAGCAGCATTGACGATATAATAAAAATGAACACAACTAAGCTTTTGCATACCAGCTACCGACCCCAGAGTCTCTGAGCATGGATTTTCTAAAACTGCAAGTTGGCATAACAAATAAATGAGAATCAGGACAGCAATATGTGGAGTTTTATTGATAAAGTTAGTTCAGACAGCGTTATCAGATTTAGTATCGAAGAAGATGGTGTTCCATTACAAAACCGGGAATTCCTTGAATTACTGAAAGACTCTGCCAAGTTCCGAACGTTTTATAATCATAGGTTAGCGCAATCCGGTTTAGAGGCTTTCTTCTGGGAAAATAAACCTATGACCAGGTATAACCAGGATGAACCCTATGAATGTACCCTGGTGAACAGCAACTACCTGGCGGGCAAATCACCGCAGCCGGGAACGTTCAGGCAGTATTATAAGACGGGAGAAAGCATCGTTACATTTCCAAATCTAGGCCGAGATGCTCTGCTCGTGGTCCCCTGCCCAACTATGGAAGAGGATTGTTATACACATCTCGGAAATTTTGTAAGAAGTGGCGGACAGGAGCAGATTGACGATTTTTGGAGGGTCACTGCGAACAAAATGATGGTCTCGCTTGGGAATGAACCAAAATGGCTCAGCACCTCAGGACTCGGAGTATTCTGGCTGCACGCAAGAATTGACTCTACCCCCAAGTATTACCAAACAGAGAAATATAAAAAGTTATAGAGGCTGCGGATTTCTGAAGGTTTCCTGAAAAAATATCTGGCTGTAAAATATTTTGTAACAAACCACTCAGTTTCTACTCTTGTTATCTCTTGGGGTTAGGTATAACAATTTTGGAGTGAAGGAGTGGCTAATGAGAACATTTTCATTATCGGGGAAGTATAGTCTAAAAATCACCCTTATCTATTTAGGTATTTCCTGTATCTGGATCATTTTTAGTGACAAGTTCTTGGCCGCTCTGATTCAAGAGGAAGATCTGCTTGTGCAATTCCAGACCTACAAGGGGCTGTTCTTTGTCATCGTCACTGCCCTCCTGTTATACTATCTTATTAGGCAGACGACTTCAACACTGCTTAAAAGTCGTGAACAACTGGAGGATGCATTAGATGAAAAACAGACACTACTCAGCGAGTTGCATCACCGGGTTAAAAACAATCTTGCTATCATTGCCGGGCTTGTTGAGCTGCAGTCGCAGGAGCTAACTGGTGATAACAGGCAGGCTTTAAAAACCACACAGTACCGTATACACACACTGGCGGACATTCAGGAACTCCTTTTTCGTGAAGAAAATCTTACCAATATTCCATTTCACGAGCACCTGCACGAACTGGTTAAATCTCATACTGCAACAAATACATTAGATCCCGTGGAGCTAAGTATTGATGAGCTCATAATAAATATAAACCAAGCCATCCCTCTTGGTTTATTAATTAACGAGGTGCTCTCACAAATTCGCCTGTCAAAGAGTACGGTCCAGGACCGATTGTTTCAACTCGTCTGTACAAATGAAGAAGAAGTTTCCATTAAGATCTGCTTTCGGGATATCAATCCGGAGATATTGGAAAAACTAACTAATAAAAACAAACATCTTGAGGCCACCTTGATTAAGATTTATACCCGTCAGCTCAAAGGAACTACAGAGTGGACTCACGACCAACAGGATGGTAACGTTAATTGTATAATCAAGTTTAAGATCTCAGAACGTACGGGCTCGTACTCCGCCATGAACTCCCTTGCCAATTATGGCTAGTGTTATGTCAACCTTATGGTATCGGGTTCAGGGGGGAACACCGCATAACGCAGATGGTGACGATCTACGCGGATAGCCATGGTAAGAACTATATTCCGCGCTGATTCGCACCATCTCCCTCATCTGCGTTCCTTATACCCGAATGTTCAGGGGTGACAAGGCATTAGAACGCAATTTTCAGTGAGTAACAAACCTTAATTCAGCTTTTGTTATCGGCTTATTCCGGCCGGATGACTCCTACCCAGCCGCCGCCACTGACCATCTCAATATCCAGCTGCGTTTCACGACTGACTCTCTGTGTAGTATAACTATAATCACTGGCGTACCTGTCGGCATTAATGCCATCTTTAAAGATCTCAACAGCATAATCACCATCTTCAAGGAAAGAAAGATCGGTGGTTAATGTGCGGCTATCGCCGTCAGTCATCGCGGCCAGATACCAGGTATCGCCTTTCCTTCTGGCCAGCAAAACATAGTTGGCAAGCTCAGCCTCCAGAACACGGGTTTCATCCCAAGTGACGGGTACATCGGAAAGATAGTTAAGCGTATGATTTTTTTGCTCATAATAATGACTCGGGCTGTCACATAGCATCTGCAGCGGACTCTCATAGACAACATATTTTGCCAGCTCGTGTGCCCGCGTACCCATCGACATCGGCTTGGTGAATACGTCTCGAAAATTCTCCGATGTAGCATTAATCATGGCCCCGGGAGTATAATCCATCGCCCCCACTGCCATGCGGATAAACGGCAGAATCAGGTTATGCTCCGGGGTGATATCCTCACTCCACTTGTTATGCTCCATTCCCTTTACATCCTCACGGGTGATGACATTGGGGTAGGTCCTGCTGAGCCCGGTGGGTTTGTATGACCCGTGGAAATCGACCAAAAGTTCCCGTTGAGCTGCCTCTTGGGCAACGTCCCAATACCAGTTGACCATCCACTGGTCATCTCGCTGCATAAAATCGACCTTGATACCTTTGACATCCCATTCATCAAACTGGTTAAAAGCGTAATCCCACTGGTCTTCCAGCGTCTTCCATACAACCCATAAAATGATATCCACTCCTTTTGAATCGCCATATGCTACCAGTTCCTCGATATCCATCCCCTCGCTGACGGAAGACAGATCTCCCAGCTCATACCATCCTTCATCCAGGATGATATAATCGAGTCCCAACTCAGAGGCAAAATCGATGTAGTATTTGTAGGTTTCGGTATTGACGCCCGCGTCGAAGTCTACGCCATACACGTTGTTTGCATTCCACCAGTCCCATGCCACCTTCCCGGTATTGATCCAGGATGGGTCCTCAATTCGATTGGGTTCTGCTAGTTTATAAACCATCTGATTGGTGATAAGGTCACCGTCATTCTCCGCTATCACCATCATTCGCCATGGAAAAGAACGGCTGCCACTGGTTTCGGCGATGTAATCCGCACGATCAGTTACATGAAGGTTTCGATCGCCCTCCAGTTTTTCTTCAGTAGCCACATGCGGAAAAATGCCCGTAAATGTTGTAGAACCCGTGCCCTGGAGGTAATAGCCGGGATAGTCCTGTAGATCCGCTTCGCTTATTAACACCTTGGGTCCGCCGTCAATATCGACAAGTGCCGGTATGCTACTGAATCGATCGGAAGAAATTTCATTTAATTTCAGGTTCAGATAGCTACGCTCCTGATGAGTCATGAAGCTCTCCTCTTCGGGGAAATAGATCTCGTGGTTGCCCGAAAAATTAAACTCCAGCTGCTCTCCATTTACAATAACTTCTTCCTCAGGAAGATCGGCAAGGAAACGATATGCAATACCATCATTGTATGCCCTGAAGATCACACTGTAATCCCCGGCAAAATCCAGTCTCAGCTCATTGTGTTTGTCTATAATCTGGTTGCTTTTCCTTTGGACCACTGGCTGGAGAATTGTGTCGACACTAGTACGATTCTGTTTGACCAAATCCGGATTTTGACCAAGCACTCCTACATCACGAACATTGAGGGAAAGTTCGGAGGGCGAAAGGATCTGCTCCCCCTGGAATTCCACAGTATATTGTATGGCGTCGTCAATTGTGACAGTAACTTTTGTCCTTTGATCTGGTGAGCTTAGCTCAACGGTCTCTTGTGCCTGAACGTTGCTAAAAATGCCAAGCATCAATATTAACAATAGAACTGAATCCCGTTTCAAACTCTTCATTATTACCCTATTGTTTAGATTAATCCCTGATTTTTTACAGCTCATTGCGAAAAATAGGTTCCAATATAAAATTATATTCATACTCTGTATCCAACAGCCGGTACTTATCCAGTGGCATATTGCCCCAGCTGTTATCTCCACCTAAGCCGCGTTGCTTAAGATCAATGTGTAGCTCCACCATGCTACGAGCGGGCACCTGGTAATAATAATCGAGTCCAATGAGATCCTCCTGCCGGTAGTGATGGGCATTGATGCTCAACGGCTCGGAGTAGCTTTTTACCATTAAGCCCGTGTGGTGGTGATCTTGCAGGGCGAACCATCGAACTCCGGTCTTATTACCATTTTCCTGCGGCGTCATATAGGGAACGAACTGTTCGATAACCTTCCCGGAATATCTTCCTACAAAAGCGCTGGTATTCCGGTCTTGATAATTTTCGTGTGGTCCCCGGCCCAGCCACATCAAATTCTCGTAATCGCCCGCCAGCTCTGCTTTCATCCCCACACGAGGCAGTTCAGGCAGGGTGTCACTGCCGGCTGTAAAAGCTACATCCACCTTGATGGTGCCATCCCCGAATGTGGTGTAATCGGCGTTAAATTGAGAACCAGTCTTTGTAAAAGTCGATTCCGTAGTGACTAGAATTTCGCCGTCAGAACGCTGCTCTGTTTCTATGAACTCGAGCTCACGCTGTTGCTCCACATTACGCCATACGGATGCCCGCTGTGGCAGGCCATCACCTTTATCATTGCTTGTAGGAGCTCGCCAGAAATCCGGTTTGAGACCATCTTCCAACAGGTGCTGTCCATGCCAAACATATGTTTTGAGGAACCCACCCTGCCGGTCAAAAAGAATCGTGAAATCGTCACCTTCTACCCGGATATTGTCAGTGTCCTCATGTAGCGTAATCGTTTCGCCGATCGTTTCAAGTTCAGGTTGCTTCTGTTCAAACGGCAATTTAATCTGCTCTTTGGCTACTACATGTCCCTTGTCCACCAAGTCTGTTTCTTTTTTGGTATAAGCATAGAGATTGAGAAAATACTCCTTTTGTGGATCGGGCTTCATTCCATCAATAGGTATCTTAACATGCCCCTGCCCTCCGGGTGCGACGGGTTTTTCAAATGTAATTGTCCCCTTCCTTATCGCTTTGCCATCCTCCAGTAGCTGCCACTCAAACTCAAAATCTTCTGTGGTCGTGAATTGATACTCATTCTGAACAGCAATGCGTCCAGCCCTGAGGTTCACAGGGACGAACTTGAGGTATTGGTACACCTTTTTGACCTCATGCAGCGCGGGAGTTGGTGAACCGTCGGTGAACAATAGCCCGTTGAGTGCAAACGCTCCGTCACTGGGCGTATCCTCTGGCCCAAAATCGCCGCCGTATGCCCAGTAACTTCCGCCTCCCGGAAGCTCTTCCAGTATTCCCTGGTCTTTCCAGTCCCAGATAAATCCACCCTGCAGGTGCGGTTCCTTTTCAATCAGGTTCCAGTAGTCCTCCAGGTTTCCTGTGCTGTTACCCATGGAATGAGAATATTCGCAAAGGATCATCGGGCGGTCGGGATTGGAATCGGCATATTCCTGCATCTCCCAGATCCGGTGGTACATCGGGGCTACGATATCGGTATACTCATCTTTCCAGGCCTGCTCATATTGAACCGGTCGGGTTGAGTCATTTTCGTTGATCCAGTTATACGCTTTATTGAAATTTTGGCCGGCACCGGCTTCATTCCCCATCGACCAGATGATGACCGACGGATGATTTCGATCTCGCTCAACAACTCCTTTTATGCGCTGAAGATGGGCTTTGTACCATGCGGGATCTTCCGCCAATTTATTGCTCATACGATAGCCGTATTCAGGATAATCATAGACGCCCATGCCGTGCGACTCAATGTTCGCCTCATTCACTACGTACAAGCCATATTTGTCACAAAGCTCATACCAAAAGGGATCGTGGGGATAGTGTGCCGTCCGGACCGCATTAATGTTAAACCGTTTCATGGTTTTGATATCTGCGATCATATCTTCACGGCTCATGGTGTGCCCCTTCAACGGGTCGTGCTCATGGCGATTAACCCCTTTAAGCAACACCACTTTGCCATTCACCCGCAATTGACCGTTAATAATCTCGACAGTCCGAAATCCCACTTTTTCGGATAATCGCTCGTTGCCCAGTCGCATCACGAGGGTATACAGGTGTGGCTTTTCAGCCGACCACTGCAAGACGTTCTCAAGTTGTTGCTGGAAACGAAGTGCCAATGAATCGCCACTCGCAATGCTGTATTCCTTGGTCTCCCGGATAACTCGATTACCGGACGGATCGAGAAGTTCGTACTGAATATCACCACTCGAGCTTTGTACATCTTCATTGCGAAGTACCAGTTCCAAATTAAAAATACCATCTTCATATTTGGTACCCAGGCCGGCATTCACATGATAATCTGATACATGAAGTCTGGGCACAGAATAAAGGTAGACATCGCGCTGAATTCCACTCATCCTCCACATATCCTGACCTTCCAGGTAGCTGCCGTCCGACCACCGATATACTTCAACAGACAGTGTATTATTTCCCTCCTGAATATAATCTGTAATATCAAATTCGGCCGGTAATTTACTATCCTGTGAGTATCCTACTTTCTCACCATTTACCCACACGTACATCGCCGAAGATACCCCGCCAAAGTGTAGCACCACTTTCCGGCCGTCCCAGCTATCCGGAACGGTAAAAATCTTTTTGTATGACCCCACCGGGTTGTGGTTGTCGGGAATGAGCGGTGGATTCTTTTCGAAAGGATATCCAACGTTGGTATAAAGCAGCGTGCCGTACCCCTGCATCTGCCAGCTGCCGGGTACCGTAATCTGGTCCCAGCTGGTAATATCAAAATCGTTACGGTAAAACTGAGTGGGTCGCTTCCCTGGATTTCTGCTCCATTTGAATCGCCACTGACCGTTTAGTGCCCGATAAAAAGCAGAGGTGCGGGAATCGCCCTCAATGGCCTTGGTCGTCGTCTCAAAGGGTATAATATCCGTATGAGCCGCTATTTCATTGATCCCCACTACTGAAGGATTTTCCCAGTCGTTTTGAGACTGTTGCCCGTTTGCAGAAAGAGCACATACCAAAAAAATTAAAAGTGCCAGAAACGAATAATTACACATCTTACCAGGATTTTTTGTAATGAGTTTCAGGGAGTTCCTGAAGCAGTCCGGCTGCTGATTCGGGGGTAATATCCCGCTGTGAGGTTCCCAGCATTTCGTATCCTACGCGGAACTTTTTAACAGTCGCAGAGCGCAGGAGTGGTGGATAGAAATGCATGTGAAAATGCCATTCCGGGTACTCTTTCCCGTCGGTTGGTGCCGGGTGGAATCCAGCGGAATATGGGAATGAAACATTAAAAACATTGTCATATTTAATGGTAATCCGGTGGATAATGGAGGCTAAAGAATCTTTTTCCTGTTCCGACATGTCAGTGAAGCGGCTGAAGGGTCGCTTGCTTACCAACAACGTTTCAAACGGCCAGAAGGCCCAGAAAGGAACAACTACGGCAAAATCATCATTTTCAACCACGATTCTTTTCTGCTCCTCTTTTTCAATTTGCAGGTAATCCTGCAAGAGCGTGGTGCCGTGCTGCTCGTAATGCTTTTTGAACTGTTTCAGCTCTTTGGCAGGTTCGTCAGGAATGGTCTGCTGCGCCCAGATTTGCCCATGAGGATGCGGGTTGCTACACCCCATGATCTGCCCTTTGTTTTCAAAAATCTGCACGTAATTGATGTACTCGCGCTCTCCAAGCTGCGTGTATTCACTTACCCACAGATCCACCACCTCGCGTACCTGGCTGATCTCCATCTCCGGTAGTGTGAGATCGTGGCGCGGGGAAAAACAGATGACGCGACAAATCCCCTTCTCCCCCTTGGCCACCAAAAGATCATCTTTGTTAAATGTCTCTGACGGCGTGTCTGGTTTCAATGCACTAAAATCGTTGGTGAATACAAAGGTACTTTCATATTCCGGATTTTGGGCATCGCCGGCCCGGTCATTTCCGGGACAAAGATAGCATTTGGGATCGTACTCCGGTTTTTTGTCTTTTGCTTCCTCCTCTTCCTTACCCTGCCAGGGGCGTTTTGCCCGGTGCGGACTCACCTGTATCCATTCGCCCGTGAGGGGATTTAATCTGCGGTGTGGGTGTTCTGAAAAATCGAGATCCATATCTAAAATTTTTTGTTCAGTTTTTTTCCTGCGTTGCCTCTACAATACCTGCTCCTGCCCCGATGCGGGTGCGATAAATTTCAATTTCTCTTCCCAAACGCTCATTATACCGCTGCTTCATGGTCCTGGAAAACGACTCGATCTCGGCTTTCTCAACCAGGTTGATGGTGCATCCGCCAAATCCACCACCCATCATCCGAGATCCCAGCACGCCCTCAATTTCCCTTGCTTCTTCCACCAGGATATCCAGCTCTTCGCAGCTGACTTCATACATATTACTCAACCCATGGTGGGAACCGTACATCCGCTGGCCAAAACGTTCAATATCCCCTTTTTCGAGGTCAGAACAAGCTTGTTCAACGCGATTATTTTCTTCAATCACGTATCTGCATCGCTTGTAAATCACCGGCTCCATCTCCCCCTCATGAGCTTCCAGCAGTTCAAGGCTCACATCCCGCAGACTTTCAACAGAATCATCATATTGGGCCAGGATTTCAACACCCTTTTCACACTGTTTGCGGCGAATATTATACTCTGAGGTTGCCAGTTCGCGGCGTATTTTGGTGTCGCACAGCACAATGTGAATATCATCCTGTTTGAAGGGATACAGTTCATATTCCAGGGAACGGCAATCGAGCTTCAGGGCATGATCATCCTCCCCGTGGATATTAACAAACTGGTCCATGATACCGCACTGAACACCTACAAACTCATTTTCCACTTTCTGTCCCAGCAGGGCGCGATCTCGTTTAGGAATATCCAGGTCATAGATTTCGGCAACTCCCGTGATGATACCGCCTTCAAAAGCCGCCGACGAGGAGAGTCCGGCACCAATAGGAATATTACCACCGAAAACGCAATCAAAGCCCCCGAATTCAAAGCCGTTCAACTGGAGTTCAGCTATAACTCCCAAGATGTAGTCAGGCCACCCTTTCCCGGTTTTGCTCAGTGGATCATCCAGATGATAGTGATGCGTTTCCCCTTTATCGACAGCTACCATATTGATCTCCCGGTTATCATTGGGAGCAATGGCAACCACAATTACTTTATCAATGGCCGCTGGCAACACAAACCCATCATTATAATCAGTATGCTCACCGATCAGGTTTACCCTGCCGGGAGATTTCACCAATATAAAATCGTCATGAAAACGACTGCTGAATTCTGATTCTATTTTTTCAACTAACTGCTTCATTGTACAAATAATTCTAAGAGTTTGGTTTACCAGAACACGGCGTACAGTACGGCTACCAACACAAGGATGATGTAGGCCCCGATGTTAAAGGCCGGCCCGGTTTTAAACATTTCTGCCGTAGTATGAATAGCTTTGGGATCTTCATCATGAGGATTTGTCGTCAAGCTAACGCCCGCGATAATTGCGATCGTGGCAATCAGGGTATAAAACATCTGATCCAAAAAGGGTAGTTGAACAGCAGGGGTTTTCAAAAACAGGGCGATTACGATAGAAGAAATGACTCCGTATATAGCCCCTTTGGAAGTCGTCTTCTTCCAGAATAAACCCATAAGAAACACTGCGAGTATGCCCGGGCTAACCATTCCGGTGTATTCTTGGATATACTGGAAAACCTGTGGTACGCTCTGCAGTTGTGGCGCCATCACTACGGCCACGATCAGCGCTATTCCAGCGGTAATTCTTCCCATGTTCACCGTTTGCCTGTCTGTTGCCTCTCGATTGATATATGGGATATAGATATCCATTGTAAATATGGTAGCAACCGAATTAAGCATCGAGGCCATGGATGATACAATGGCTGCCGCAAGTGCTGCCACTACCAATCCCAAAAAGCCGGGTGAAAGAAATACCCTCATAAGCCATGGATAGGCATTATCGTATTGAACTCCGCCTCCATCCCTGGAAAAAGCATCTACGACACCAGCAATCTGGGTAGTGCCTTCGGGCTGATTATACAACACGTACACGACGATACCGGGAATAACGACGATCAAAGGAATAATCAACTTTAAAAACCCGGCAAATATAATCCCCTTTTGTGATTCCTTGAGTGACTTTGCAGCCAATGTTCGCTGGATGATATACTGGTTAAATCCCCAGTAATAGAGATTGGCGACCCACAAGCCACCGATCAACACCGCTATACCGGGTAAATTGCTAAACTCCGGGTTCGATTGGTCCAGGATCATGGTAAACTTTTCTCCGGCTACATCATAAATATGAGCCAGGCCGTTAAGGATGCCTCCCTCCGGGGTTACATTACTGAGACCTGCAATGGTAACCACCAAACCGCCCAAAACCAGTAGCCCGACTTGTAATACATCAGTCCATGCAACAGCTGCCAGCCCACCATACAACGAATAGGCGGCGGCAATTGCGGATAAGCCGATAAGCGCATATGTCATGAAGCTCCCATCGCCCGTGCCCATGATAGTATCAAGGGATAATGCTCCGAGGTAGAGTACAGTTGTAAGATTTACGAATACAAACAATGCAATCCAGAATACAGCTAAAATCGTTTTCAGCGTGGTATTAAAACGCTGCTCTACAAACTCCGGAATGGTAAAAATTTTCTTTTCAATGAAGATTGGGAGAAAATATTTACCCACGATTATCAAGGTGACGGCCGCCATCCACTCGTAGGAAGCGATGGCAAGGCCGACGGCAAATCCGGACCCCGACATCCCGATAATTTGCTCAGCTGAAATATTAGCTGCAATCAGCGAAGCCCCGATCGCCCACCACGGAAGTGATTTACCGGCAAGAAAATAGTCCTCGGCATTTTTCTGATGCCCTTCCTTGTCCCGTGAAACCCAAAGTCCAATTGCCACAATGACAACCGCATAAAGACTGAATACTATGTAGTCGAGCGTAGTAAATCCCATAAATCAATGAATTAAATTTATTGGCTGACACAGCCGTACAGTTACACGTTCCGTGAGGATTGCGATCTGGAATTGAGCGAACTGATCATAGTTAAGCAAAGTAAAAAAACGAGCAACCCCGTAACACCAGATCAGGCAATAAGCTAAATTTATAAACTCAATTGACTGAACAAAAAAAACCCTCGGGTGATACTAAAACAACCCTTTAAACAACACTCATAATGTTAACGATAACACATCAATTAAACAAAGGTAAAATTAACATTGCCGGAGATCCTATCTTTCTAAACAGGATATTTAGTTATCGGCTAATCAATTTCATTCCAAATCCAGGTTCCGATGATGGCGTAAGCTTGCCTTCATTCAGCTCATAATCGCCGAAATCAATATCATCAGAGTCACAGGTAACTCCTTCAATGGTCGGAGTATTTCCAAGTCCACCTGCAAGGTGTGTCAGTCTGGGCATCAGTTTTCGCCAGGCTGTAAATCCATATCCGGCGATATCGGTAAGATGAAAATCCAGGATTCGTTTTTGACAAAGATCCATTAGCAGTTCATGATCCGGATTTGCTTCTCCGTCTGAGAGGAATGTTTCAATGCCGTTGGTCAGCATCCATTTTCGCAGCTCCAAGTAGTCTCTATGGTTTTCATGAAAGGGTTCCTCAAACCAGAACAGATCGACATCCCCAATTCCTTCCAGGTAAGTAATCGTATCCTCAAGATTATAACCGTTATTAGCGTCGACCAAAATATCGCAGTCGGGAAAGTTTTCCGCCACAAGCCTGGTAACTTCGATATCACGCTTCATCCCTTCATCATGTGGCATCCACTTGTTACCGCGACCAATTTTAAGTTTGAACTGTCGGTATCCCACATCATAATCGTATTTACACTCCTCGATGATTTTATCGACCCCGGCTGGATTGTCGGCAGGTTCCAGGTCATCAAAGTAGATCATCCCGCTGTAGCAGTTGGTGATAAAAGGTGTCTTGCGACCCAGCAGCTCGTAAACCGGCTGTTCAAGGATTTTTCCCGCCAAGTCGTGCAGTGGAATATCAAACGCTTCTGCCCGATCATCGATAATTCCAACGGATGGATCAAATAACTCTGGTATAGCTTTGCCTTTTATATATTTGCCAGCCTGTTCCCGCTCATCTCCCCAAGCCTGCAGCATACCCAATCCGGGGATCCCTTTATCGGTATGGATAATTCCAACATCAATCGTAGGACCAAAGCCATGGATATCGAGTTGCGCATTTTTTCCCACTTGCCGCGGATAGTTGAGCTTTACCTCTCGAAACTCTATCTCCGAGATGGTATGGTTTGCTAATTTTGAAGCTTGATCTACTTTCTTGCTGTCTTGGGGTCCCACACCTGATGAAAATACTTTTCCTGCCGCTGCTGCCCCAGTTCCAGCGGTTAGCAGCTGGAGAAAGTTTTGCCTTTTCATAATCTATCCCTGTTTAATTAATCCCTTTGATTAGGCCTGTAGTGTTAGCGGTAACAAGCTCTACTTTAAAATATTAGAAATAACTCCCTTTGCAATAGTTTCTCTCCTTCACACTTTTTTATTTAGGCGTCTTTGGCGCAGCGAAAACCCATATTGCCGGTAGAGCTGTCGGGCGTATTAGCCGTCCGGGCCGCCACACGATAGCGATTGCAATATGATCTATGACAAAGGTAAGATCCGCCGCGGATAACCCTGGCTTCCCCTGCCCCTGGTCCTTTGGGATTGTCATTAACTCTAAGCAGCGGGTAGGAAGAGCTAAACCAGTCGGAACACCATTCCCACACGTTGCCGGCCATGTTGTAGAGTCCGTACCCATTGGGCTGGAATGCATCGACCGGGGCTGTTCCCACGAATCCATCCTCTTCGGTATTGTGTCCTGGAAATTCGCCCTGCCAGATGTTGCAACGGTGTTCGCCCTCCGGGATCAGCCGATCACCCCAGGGATATGTTTTTTGTTGCAGCCCTCCACGTGCCGCGTATTCCCATTCTGCTTCAGTGGGCAATCGTTTACCCGCCCACTTGCAATAGGCCATAGCATCATTCCAGGTAACATGGACCACCGGGTGCTCCATCCGATCATTGACATGGCTGCCAGGACCTTCCGGCCGGTTCCATCTTGCTCCCTCAATACCTTTCCACCACGGCGTATCGGGTGGGGAGCTGGGATTTTTCTTTATAATTTTTTGGGGAATAAAATCCCTGAATACAAATGACCAGCCAAAACGTTCGGCTTCGGTTTTATACCCGGTTTCATGAATAAATCGGCTGAACTGCCTGTTAGTTACAGCCATTGTATCCATATAGAAAGAGTCGATTTTCACCTCGCGCACCGGACCTTCTCCATCTTGGGGAAATCCCTCATCCGTATCAGTCCCCATCAAAAAGGTGTCGCCTTCGATCAATGTCATGCCACCTTTCTCACTTTCTCCACTGCCGCAAAACTCATTAGACAAGCCCTTTTTATTAGCTGATGATGTCCCACGGGAGGGAGAACAACAGCCACTATTTTCTTTTGTACCCATATTTTGGATCGCCTTTTTGAATTTTACACTTCAGGAATATTCATAATCAGATATCATCCACTCCCCGATTTAAACAGCCTTGATGTCATCCTGAACTTGTTTCAGCCTGATATATTTTTGTTAATAATTTTATTTATATCTACAAATATATGGTTAGTGAGGAGTATAGTATTTTTTAAATTTTGCTGTGTCCAATTAATTGCGGATAACATTGGGGTAACAAAATTTGTTGGAAAACTTGATAGGAAATCATACAAATATGATAATGGTAGTAGTATGTAGTATTTATCTTGCCCAAAAGTAGTTTTTATGATTAAAAATAATCAATTTACCTACTTATTAACTGAAGTTACGCAGCAATTAAGCTGTTAAGTAGTCATATTTCTGAGGGGATGTGGATAACTTGCCCATGCTGTTTAGGGCATGGCGGGTCGCCTCCACCCATATTTGGCTTTTCAAGGCAAAATGATTCATTCGGTTTTTGAGCTTAAGCTTCTCGAGTTTCACATAGCTGATGATAGCCGCTATGCAATGCGCTTGTTGGGTTGCCGGGGTATGAGCCGGAGAATCTCCCAAGCTGCTACATTGTTTGATCGACTTGTGGTACTCCTCGGTTTTCCATCGTTTTTGATAGATCCCGATCATCTCGGATGCACTCAACGTCAAGTCACTGGCCACCAAGTACCGAACCCCTTCAGAATCATCTTCGTTTTTGAAGACTTGTTTGATCAATAAGACGGGATCATCCATCCCACGTAACCAAACTTTCAGGGGCTGGTCCCGGCCGGCCAGCGTCTTGATCAATGTCCAGCATCCAGCCTGTTTATCGGCTTTGCTGAGAGCGGCCAAACGGTTGCTTTTGACCGCCATGACAAAGTCCCGTTGTAAGGTATTGGTAATAAACTCCATGTTCTGTTTGCTGGCAAACCAACTATCGGTTGTCACGTAATCAAACCAACAATTTTCCCAGCACACCCGCAGCATCCGGCGAAATAACTCGTTTTTGGTTACCGGACTACGCCGACGCAACTGTCCCTGCAAGTCGACCACACACTCAGTTTTTCGAATAAACTCTACCCCGATGGGAGTGGTCAACTCCTCAGTGGTAAGCACCGCTGAGAGAAAGTTAATTCCTTTTACCGTTTGTCCTTTGGTATGATCGTAATGCCAGCAAATCAATTCGTTTTCCTGACTGTAAGGTTTTTCCTGAATGGTATCATCGACCCCAACAACCACACAATCGCTCGAATCGACCATTTCTTCCACCAATGGCTTGGCTTGCCTCCACAGGCGTTTGGAATCGATGGTCCCGCCCGCCAACAGCCGGGTAAAACGATCATGGGTTATTTGCCCATGTAACACGTTGGATAGACCCGTGCATGTGGCTTGCGTTGGGGTAGTTAGCAAATAGTCCGTGTATAAATCCAGCAAGTTTTCCACAATAACCGTCTTTTTACCCTAAAATTTAATACAATCAGTGCGTAACTTCAGTTATTAATTTTCAACTTGCAGGGAATTTTACTACGCGAAACAAATTTTTCCAGTTAATTGTAGGTGCAAAAATTTGAATGTGCTTACTTAGTCTCACTTCTTAAATAAGATAATGCAATCGATCTTCAGTCGAATAGATAGAGATAATCGATGACATAAACCTACTGAATTAGGGCTTGCTCAAAAAGTCCCGTTAACCTTTTTCGTGGTCAGAGGTGTTCCTTTTTGTGTGAACACCCTGTTTCGGGATTACCGATTGTAATGTTTTGCAAGGATAATCACTGTATCGGCTGTATCAAATGCAGGGTAATTTGACAATTACCGGTAAAAACCCTGCATTTCAAACACCCAATTTAAGGTCTAAGTTATTGGTATGTAGATTGTTAGCTTGTTAAAAAGGAAGCCCTAATTAATAAACTATTTGGTGCTTGAACACTACCATTCCCAAATGATAACTCGTTC
The DNA here is from genome assembly GCF_031569985.1 of Aliifodinibius sp. S!AR15-10. Classification (NCBI taxonomy): domain Bacteria; kingdom Pseudomonadati; phylum Balneolota; class Balneolia; order Balneolales; family Balneolaceae; genus Fodinibius; species Aliifodinibius sp. S!AR15-10. Next base: position 30,806 of record NZ_JAMQKA010000022.1, read on the forward strand.
AAACATATCCTGTTTCAATTCGTATTCACCCGTCCCTGCTCTTCGGCTGACCCCGATTCTACGGAAACATTTCTCAGTTCATTATTACCAAAGTTCCAGGTAAAGGTGAGCTTTACTTGCTGGAGGTGAAAGTCATATTTGAAGAATGAATCCAGATTAGCTTCTGGTATCTGCATGTCACTCTCCCATCTGTAGGTATAAAAAATATCATCCATGGAAAGCCGGATAGTTCCTTGCCCATCGCCAATCCTTTTTTGGATACCAGCGTCAACCGATCCCCGTGGCCTGTAAATTTGTATGCCCCATACAGATTTCGATTCATAAAATCCGGAAATCTCAAAAGTAAATTCTATTGGCAGATTAATAGTATTTGTGAGATTTGCTGTAAATCCGGTCTCTTTTAAAGTAACATTATTGCCGAGATGGCTGGTCCGGTATCGTTGATATCTGCCTGTGATATTCATTTGCACCTCCCACCAACTTGCCGGAATTAGAGGAATACTGGTAGTAACAGCATAAGTCCGCATATAATCCAGGTTTTGAGTATGGTAGGTTTGCTCGTTTGTTGTAGGATCAATTTCAGGCTGGTAGCCGGCTATCTCGTTGTTGGAAAAACTATACTGCAGAGAAACCAGCCACTGATTGCGCTGCAGATCGAACTTAAAACCATCACTTATGGCAGGTTCAAGATTTGAATTTCCTGAAATAAACGTCTTTGGATCGATAATAAGGACAAAAGGGGCCAGGTCGTTAAATGTCGGCCTGGTAATTCTGCGGGTATAGGAGGCCTGGATACTGTATGCCTGTGAAAGTTCTTTTTTTATGAACAGGCTGGGAAACAGGTAGCCGTCTGAACGGTCCACAATGGCAGCCTCAGTTGGTGTGCTCAGCAGCCTGTCAGCATACTCGTATCTCAGTCCGCCGTTAATATTTAGATTATTCGTCGGTGTCCAACGACTTGAAAGGTATAATGCTCCAATCTTTTCTGTGAGTTCGGCTTCACTAGTCAGGCTACTATTAACTTTCCAAATACCCTGAATTTTATCCGAGACCTGCACATCATTGTTAAAACCAGACAACGTTCCTTTGATCCCGGTCTCGATATTTAATGTTGGTGAAAGTTGATGTCTGTAATTTATCTTACCCACCCATATATTGATCGGCGTTTCCTTTTCTATATCAATCGCTTCATTATCCATCAGATCAATATTTCCATCAATAAAACGATTTCGAAAAAAAGAGGGATTGTCATGCTTGTAGAACAAGTAATCAACATCAAAGTTTAGGCTTTGATGTTCATTAAACGAATGGTCAAGGCTGATATTTGCCATACCGTTTTTCCAGTCGTTGGTCTCACGCACGTTCATCTCTGTGAGCAGCGTTGAGTCTGGTCCGAGCCGGAAAAAGTTGTCAGAAAGATCCTTGGTATCCCATTTTCTTCGATATCCGGTCAACAGGATTCCGGCGGTGGTTTTTTCATTGATATTATATTCCATTCCAAGTCGCGCATTCTGAACTTCGGTGATAGGATCCCTTTGAATATCGCTGCGTATTAACTCGTTAAACCCGTCTTGCAGAAGTGATCTTCTGTTAAACATCCTATTTTTATTATTGTCGTAGTTAATTGAATAGTTAATAAAATAGGCCATCTTCCGGCCCCGCCGGCTGAAGTTAAAATTTCCTCCGAGCGTCTCCGCTGAATTATATCCCAAGTTACCGCCGATATTACCGTTGTAACCCAAGTCTCCATGCTCTTTCATCTTTATATTTATAAGGCCGGCATCCCCTTCGGCTTCATATTTGGCGGGTGGGGTTGTGATCAGCTCGATTTGCTCAATATTGGCAGCACTCATGCCATCCAGCATCTGTACCACGGCATCGATCGGGAGGCGCACAAGTTTGTCGTTGACCATCACACGCACCCCGGTTTTGCCGTTCAGGGAGATGCTGTTGCTCTGCCGGTTGATCAGCACGGTTGGGGACTTTTCGAGCACTTCTAATGCCGTATTGCCCGAAGAAGTGATATTCCGTTGCACGTTGACGACAAGCCGATCGATCTTCTGTTCAAACAGTGGTTTTCTTGCGGTAACAGAAACTGCATCTAACTGTTCTACAGATTCTTCAAGCTGTATCTGTGTCAGCCGAATGGTTTCTTCTTTTATTGTGAACTCCTCAGTATGATGTCGCCTGAATCCCACCATGGAGACCGACAGGATATACGTTCCCGTCTTAATATTTTGCAGGTGATACCTTCCTCTTTCATCGGTGGGTGGCGGTAGGAAGTGGTGAACCGTTTATATCTGTAACTGTACCAGACACCCCGCTCTGGGCGCCAGCTATTTCTGGACTTATTATAAGAAAGCATACCACCAGTATTGATAGATATAGTGCAACATGTGGTTTCATCATTATTCACCTTTTTAGGTAGTCAAAGTTTACACTAGCTCAGTTGGAGGGCACAGAATAAGTGCCTTCAAAGTCGTAATAGCCCCCCGATCCAGATGCTATATAACTGCGCCCCTCCAGTTCTCCGCTCCCCTCGATGCCTGCAAAGCGGCCAGTTCCTTGTATATAGGTAAACGTGCCTTCAAACTGAACGGATTTACCATCTTCGCTGGGTTTGTTGCTACCCTCGACCTTGCTCATAATCGTAGAGCCATCACTGAAGGTCAGCACTTCGTACCCAAGGTATCGGCCACTTCCCTTGGGGCGATGGATGGTTTCGGCACCCATCACTTCGGCAATCTCTCCATTATTCAGGAAGACGAGCCCCTTGAAGTGTGCAAGAATTAAGTTTTGGCCAGATACCCCCGGAACCTTAACCATCCGGGTGTTGTCCGGTACGATATGTATTACAGCCCGGCCTTTGAGCGTCTGTGCATGGGTTTGTGAAGGGCTCGTTATTAAAAGAATAAACACAACTGCCAACAAATATGATATCACCTTGTTTATAGACCGACTCATCATTAAATGGATCCTGGTGTTTAGTTTTTTAAAACTTAATTTCCCGCGAGGGAAGGATTATGCTTTGGCATCGGCGCCATAATGTGCACATAGGGGGTGTCCCTGAACATCACCCATGCCCCCCCCTGATCAGGTGTTACCGGAAGTCCTTCCAGGGCACTTTCATCGGGAACAAGGATCATAAGATGTGGTATGTTCCCTGAAAGCCACTCGTTGTCATCAGTAGGTTCTGTGGCATAAGGATTAATATTACTACCCGGGGAGCCTCCTTGAAGCATATACCCGAATCCCATCTTGTTAGTTTTGAAATTCTCTTTATTCATCCAGGCATCAATCCACTTCATCCACGGTTCATCCAGACACATCGGATCGTTGCCGGAGGTTGCAGGCATGTCCGGCAGGCAGGTGAATCCGTTTGTACCTTTACGCAGCACAACCATCTCTCCACCCTCTTCGGCCGGCCAGTCCATGATCGTGGCAGATTCAGCTATAGAAGCGGGAGCGGCACTCATGGCGCTTTGAATTTTGGCCTGCTTAGATTCAGTTTGGGCGCTAAGGCTGCTGATTGCAAAAAAACATATTACTATTGTGGTGTTAAGTGATTTCATACTTTCCTTGTCATCGTTTTTGTTGTGTTTTTGGATACTTCGCCAGATACAATTCAAATGCTTATCCCTTTTACGTACATCCTTTTATTCTGCTGCTTTCGGGTATGTTGAAGAGTTGGGCTTAATATTTTGATTCACGTTGAAAAAGTTATCGGGATCATACTTGGCTTTTATTTTAGCCAACCGTTCGTAATTGTTTTTGTAAGTGGCCTTCACCCGGTCCTCTCCCTCATCCATCATAAAATTCACATAGGCTCCGCCGGCTGTATAGGGATGCACAGCCTCTTCCCAGTACTCCCTGGCCCAATCTGTGAATTTCCTCTTGTTGGCCGGGTCGGGATCAAATCCCACGATATTTTCAACCCAGTTGGCATCGCGGTAGCTCCACGCGGTTTCATCATTTCCTACTTCATGAGCCGCCCCATTCACAGGATAGAGATGCATGCCTGATAACGGCGTCGGTATCCTGGATCCATACTCAATATTCTTCTTGATTGCTTCATCGCTCCATCGGGTTAGGTAATCGGCCTTCCAATACGAGTATAGTCCCGCGGGATATAGCTCATCAAACATACTTTGCAGGGCCGGGTACGGCAGTGGTCCAACCATGTCGAGTGCAATATTGCCCACCTTTCGAATCGGTTCGAACACTTCCTCCGCTTTATCCAGCGATCCGGGATAGCACCACAGCACCCCACACATTGTTTTGTTGTGAAGATGTTCCGGGAAAGGTGGGACGGGCGGAATAACCTGGATCGCAAAAAAACCGTTGATTTCATTCGGAGCATCCAGGATAAATTCACGATACCAGTGCATAATCTCTTCGGCTTCATCCATCTCCCAGAACGTGGGACCTGCATAGACGGTACTCACTTCGTGAAGCCGAAATTTAAATGAAGTGACTACCCCAAAATTGCCACCACCACCCCGGATGGCCCAAAAAAGGTCTGGATGTTGATCCTTGCTGACCGTAACAAAACTGCCGTCGCTCAGCACCAGGTTCGCCTCCTGCAGGTTGTCGATGGTGAGGCCGTAGGTCCGCGTCAGGTGGCCAAGTCCTCCGCCCAGCGTGAGCCCGCCGACGCCGGTCGTTGAAACAATTCCGCTTGGTGTGGCCAGTCCAAAAGCGTGAGTGGCATGATCCACATCCCCCCAGGTTGCACCTCCGCCAACTCGCACTGTTTTTTCTTTAGGATCGACATACGTTAAGTTGATATTTGACAAATCGATTACCAGTCCGTCATCACAAACACCCAAACCCGCAGCATTGTGGCCGCCTCCACGGATAGCGAGTCGGAGATTCTCCTTCCTCGCAAAGCGGACAGCAGTAATTACATCGGCAACATTGTGGCAGTATGCGATGCATTTGGGTTTGCGGTCTATCATCCCGTTATAGACACTGCGTGATTCATCATATTCCTTATCCCCGGGTCGGACAAGACTACCTCTAAGGTTATTACTGAATTCGTCATATACTGATTGTTCCGCCATGCCATACCTCACTTTTTATTTTTTTTGGACAGAATATGCTCTCCGGTACTGAATTATATTTGAATTACTTCATATCCCTCGGATATATGCTACCGAATCGAAAGGCGAATGGATAACAGATATCGTTCAATTCTTGACAGTATTCATTCAAAGAGGAGGAAAGAGGAATAGAAAGGCCGATCCGAAAGGTAGAACTCGAATCGCTAGACAATAGAACGTAATTTATCCAGGGAATAGGTCTCACCTTGTTTCCATTGCTCCCTGTATTCCTGTTCAGACATCATCTTTTTACAATGATTAAGGGTATTGTTGCAGGAGACTACAGATCGGGGTGGACGGGGGGCGTGTATACTGTTTCGCAACCGGGATGCCAAAGCCAGGTAAGTAACAGCCTTTTTACAGTTTTCTTGATTAGCTAACAGCCTTGCACAGGCTTCAAGTGATTCGCAGATGTACACTTTTTCCTGCTGTTTTATTCGTCGGGATAGTATGTCCAGGTGTTGGTCCAGTGCAGCACTTATGTTACCATTATGGGCATTATATTCCGCCAGGCAATAGAGAGAGAAAGCGGAGGCCCATTTATTTAAATGTTGCACCTCATGTTCCTGGTGTTCATAGCCGTCATTCGCGCGATCGAAATATTTTTTTGCCAACCCAGGTTTGTCCAGAGGCAAGTACGATAACCCGAGCAGATCATACGCCCAAAGCAGGCCAAAGGGATTGCCCACCTCTTTCCATCCGTCAATGGCTGATTTAAGGGTACGTTCTGCTTTTTTGTACTCTTCAATATCATAAAAAATATATCCTTGCGAGGTGTTCACCATACTCACCAGTTGCAGATCTTCCAATTCTTCAAGGACCTTCCGGGCCTGTCTGAGCCTGGCTAATCCCACATCATATCTGCCCTGGCACCGATCAACGAGCGCCAGGTATGAGGATACAAAAGCACTGCCCCTGCGATCTCCGATATCTTCCCTTAAAGAAATACTCTCAGTAAAACGGGATTCCGCTTTTGATAAGTTTCCGTGAATATACTCCATCCAGCCGAAGTTGTTGTGCGATACCGCAATGCCCCGAACATCATTCAACTTTTTATGAAGCTCCAGCGCCTCCCGGGTGTGCATAATTCCTTCCCGGTACTCCCCCGCTGTAATTTTTATCCATCCGTAATGGTTTAAGCTTTCGGCCAGTTCTTTTTTGTGATCGATTCTTCTGAAGGTTCGGATACACTGCCTGAAATTATTCTCATTCTTTTTGTAGTCTTTGGAAACCATCATCCCCATAATTCCCATAGCACTCAGGGCCCGGCCTTTTAAAAGTTCGGTCCTTTGCGATCCCTCATTAAATTTTAGATGGTCTGCCAGCTTCACCAGTTTTTTTAGTTGCTCATAGCCTTCATTCATTAAATTCTGCGAAACCCAAAAGCGCCATAAAGCGGTGCCGAGTTGCAGTCCCAGCTCTACCTCGCGATGTCGTTCTAGCAATGATAAAACACCCCTTATGTTGTCCAGGTCCACCCCTAGGCGTCGAATCCAATGTTTCTGCCTACCGCCCTTTATTTTAGTGGCAGCTTTTTGGGCTATCTGCAGAAAGTGATTTGCCATTTTTCTTGTAATCACATGTTCTTTCCGGCTCTCCCGTAGGGCTTCCCGACCGTAACTTTTAAGCGTCTCCAGCATTTTGAACCTTGTTTCATCCATCCATTCTGTGGTGTACAAAAAGTTTTTGTCCAGAAGAGAACGCAGTCCATCCAGAGTATCAAGTGCCGAGGTTTCCCCCCCCACAGTTTCGGCAGCCTTCAGGTCAAAACTTCCGTTAAAAAGGGAAAGGGCTTGGAACAGGTGTTGTTCATCGTGGGTCATCAGATTATGACTCCAGGAGATTGCCCCCCCCAAAGGGTTTGGTGTCGCTCCGGACGATCGCGATCAAGAGACCTAAGCACCGAAAGGTTCTCTCCCAATTCTTTTGCCAGTTCGGCCGGTGAAAAAAGTTTTATATGGGACGCAGCCAGCTCCAGTGCCAGGGGCAGCCCATCCAGGTCCCGGCAAATGGTTACGACATCAGCTGCATTGTGGTGGTCTAGCTGAAAGTCCGATGAAACCATCGCTACCCGCTTGAGAAATAGTTGAATCGAGGTGTATTCCCTGAGATTGGCAAGCGTATCGGCAGTTATTTCATCCGGAATCTCGGGCACGGGCAGTGGAGAGATAAAATATTGATACTCTCCAGAGAGATGCAGAATTTCGCGACTGGTAATCAGGACGGTCAGCTTCGGACACTGTTGCAGCAGGGTGTTAATTTTGGTTGCCGCACTTGTTACATGTTCAAAATTATCCAGAACCAGCAGCACTTCCCTGTCTTGTAAATGATCTACCAGGATTTCAATGGGCGTTTTGTTCGGACGCTCTGATAGGTTGAATGTTCTCAAAATGGTGGAAGGCACGAGGGCAGCATCAGCGATAGAAGCGAGGCGAACTACCTCGACACCATCCCTGAAATTATCCTTTACCTCGTCGGCCACCTCCATGGCGATACGTGTTTTACCCGTACCCCCCGGACCTGTTAGGGTTACCAAACAATGCTGGTTGAGGACCTTTTTTATTTCAGATAGTTCTTTTTGGCGGCCGACAAAACTGGTCGTTCTGACATGAAATCTGTTTTTTAACTGCTTTCTTTTAGCGTATTCCCCCGGAGTTGCACCAAATTGTTTCTTAAAACATTTCGCGAAATAGGAAAGGTTGTTAAATCCAACTTCATAGGCCACTTCCGAAACATTCCCGAAATCGACTGACAGTAATTTTGCTGCCTTCCTTAGCTGAAATCTTTTGATGTACTCCGCAGGTGAGCAGTCGGTGTATTTCTTAACTCTGCGATAAAAGGTTGAGCTACTAACTCCTAGTTTTTCACTTATCTTATCTATCGAAGAGTTACCGGAGTCCAATTCCTTTTCCAAAATTTGGACTAAGTGCTCTAAAAAACGATCCTCTTCCGATATGATTTTATCCCTTTTCGACTTTGACACCATTTTATAATCCTCCCTATAAGAAAGAATATTATAAGGATAGCAATAATATTACAATTCTGCATTGGTAGGCCGCACTATATTTACCTGTTTTTAATAATTGAGAACCATCAAAAAAGGTATGCTGGTACTTTTCCCCGAATTAGGATTCAGTTCAGAAGTTAACATACTGGAATTCGTAGCTACTTTAGTTTTACGGAAGGGACCTCCTCCATTCCAGCAGTTCTGTAGCCAGCCGACGAGCAGTATCAGGCATTTCGTCTACTAAGTTTTGCGTCTCAGCGTGATCTAGTTTGAGGTTATAAAACTCTGCATCGGTGCTGTCGGCATTGATCAACAGCTTCCACTTGCCATCACGTACTGCCAGGTTGGGACTCTGGAACCGGGGATTGCCCGGGGAAAGATAGAACTCCTCCCGACCATATTCCCAGAACAGAGGTGCCTTACGTTGCTGAGGTTTTCCTAAAAGGACTTCGCTCATGTCTTCACCATCAAAAGTCACTTGAGAAGGTTGAACACCTGCCAATGAGCAAATCGTCTTAAAAAGATCGGTTGCTCCCATAACGGTGCTAACATCTACTGCTCCAGCGGGGATATGGCCGGGCCATCGCGCAAGGAAAGGCATCCTGATGCCGCCTTCATACAAACTCCACTTGCGACCCCGAAATGGTCCGGAACTACCGGGGGGCCAATGGTACTCCTCATAATAAAACGGCCAGTCGGTGGGACCATTATCACTGGTGAAAACTACGAGAGTATTGTCCGCCCGGTCAAGTTCATCCAGCCTGTCCAGAACCCGACCGACCTGATGGTCCAAGTTCCACAGGGTCGCCAGAAAATCACGCTGGTAGGGATTATTGTCATATTCTCGAAATTTCTCACGCCACTCTGGTTTTGGAATAAACGGGTCATGGACATCACCGGGCCACAGATGGATATAAAACGGTTCCTTTTGGTGACGGTCAATAAAAGCAAGCGTGCTGTCCACGTAAATACCGGTCTTTTCCCATTTCTTTACCCAATGAACGGGACCTTGTCCAAGCTGAGCACTCTGTTCGGAAAGTCCCTGCCCTTCTCTCAGCAGGCGCGGACCCAACCCCTCAAAAGAGACAAGCGAGCGGTCAAACCCATATGCTCTTGGAAGAGGAGCATCACCAATATCACGGCCGCCACCCATGTGCCACTTCCCGTAATGCGCGGTCGCGTAGCCTGCTTTTTGCATCGTGCGAGCAATGGAAGGGGCTTTCGGATCCAGATAGTTAGCCATCTCCCGCTGTCGGTTCTTTTCGCTGCTTGCCAAATATGAGTGGACTCCCCACCTGGCCGGGTACTGTCCGGTTGTGATTGCCACTCGTGACGGGGAACAGATCGGGGAGGCCACATAAAAGTTGGTTAGCGTTATCCCCTCCTCGGCCAGCCGATCTATGTTCGGAGTCTCCAGCAGCTTGTTACCAAAACTGCTGATATCTCCATAGCCCATATCATCGATAAAAATAAAAATGATATTGGGACGATCTACCGATCTTCTGGTTTCTGATTGACCAGTCGCTGTAGAGGCGGTTAAAACCAACAATACCAGCAAGCATATTATTTTATCTTTCACAAAGACCATCAGTTCCCTTCCAGAATTGCTTTGTTTTGCTGTTCTTCATAGGAGTCCCATCCCTGCTCATCCCAGCGCGGTTGCCGCTGAATGGCCTGCAGTTCGGTATCAATACCCATATCACCCTGTTGTTGCATCCATTCATTTAATTTCTTTGCCAAACGTTTCTTGACATCGTTGTATTCAGAGTTATCAGCTAAATTATTCCGTTCATACGGATCTTTTCGAATATCATAAAGCTCTTCCCTGGGTCGCTTGGTATACTTCATCACATATTGCCGTTGATTTGATCCTTCATTAGTCGCTTGAATCCAGGATTGGTAGATTCCCTGTTCGGCCGTGGTAACGAGATTACGAAAGGGCGAAGAACTGTTTAGATTCAGAATGTACTTGTAGTTACTGGATCGCACGGATCGAATCGGGTAACAAACTGAACCTGAAAAAATGCCCCGTGTTGTCTGCACGCCATACACATACTGCCTGTGCTCCTTTTTGTTTTCTGTAAGTAACCCCAGGAAACTTCTACCATCAAACCCAGACTGTCCCCTGGAATCTAAGCTACCAGTGTTTACTACTTCTGGGTTCTGTCCGGCAGCTTCTAAGAGGGTGGGTATCACATCAACATATTGCGTAAGTGCTGAAGTGTGGCTTCCAGCTGGAACTATCCCAGGCCATCGTGCGATAAACCCTGTTTTCAGTCCCAGATCATAGTTGGTCCATTTGGCAAATGGAAATTGCGAACCCTGTTCGCTGGTAAAAATCACGATCGTATTCTCCGACTTACCCGCCTCTTCCAGCAGGTCCAGACTGCGGCCCAAGAGACTATCAGCATAAGTGATTTCAGCGTAATAGCGAGCCAGATTCTCTCGCGTCTTTTTAGTGTCAACCATATACTCCGGGACCTCCAGGTTCTTAGCCCGGTACTTCTCGACCGGACCGCGGTTCCAGGGCGTGTGGGGCTGATTATTTGCGATAACTAGGAAAAAAGGTTGGGACTCATTCAAAACAGGCCTGATATTATCCAAATGAATATCAGTCCCTTTCCCGTTATCGTGATCGCGACCGCCCAGAAAATTTAGCGGGTAAGATTCCGGGGGACCGTAATGTTTTTTGCCGATCAAGGCTACCTGGTAACCGAGATCCTTGAAGTGGTGACCAAAACTTTTAACCCCATCATAAACCCGGGAGTGATTGGGAAATGCACCACTTCGGACCGGCAACAGCCCGGTATAAAGCTGTTGACGAGTGGGGGAACACATAGCGGTGGCTGTGAACATGTTATCGAATCTCATGCCCTCTTCTGCCAATCGCGAAATATTGGGAGTTTCCACATCATCGTTACCGTACACCGGCGTATCGCGCCAGGTCATATCATCGGCAATGAAAAGCAGTATATTTGGCTTTTCCCCCTTTTGAAGATCGGGTTGTGCTGGTAACACCTCCGCCCAAATGAATACCATGAGTAGCAACGGCAAAAGTTTTCGCATAGTTATTTACTTTCTTCTCTTCTTTGACTAAGTGGCCGGACGAGGTGCGCTTCCGGGTAGCGATACAAGATTCTTTTCAGTCGTTCCACCACCTCAGGCCTTTCGTCGGCCAGGTTCTCCTGCTCTACAGGGCCATCAGTGTAATCATAGAGCTCGAGGTCTGCAGTTTCCGGATCAGCGCCAATATTTTTCCACTCCACCAGCCTGTAGCGGTCGGTACGGATAGCGCGACCAATCCTTTCCCCGCGGGGATAGGTGTGATAGGCGTGATCACTCACTCGCGCTTCAGGATTCTTCAGCACAGGGACCATGCTTTCCCCATCCAGGGGCTGCGTAGGATTGGGATTCGGCAGTCCGGTGAGCTCTGCCAGAGTAGGATAGATATCAACGGTTTCAGCAAGCTGCTCTGTACTTGAACCCGGTGTCGTAACGCCCGGTGCTCGGATCATCAGGGGAATATTGTTGGCAATTTCATAGTTCACATGCTTGGTCCAAATTCCCAGCTCTCCAAGGTGAAATCCATGATCACCCCAAAGAACAACGATCGTATTTTCGTCCAGCCCCAGATTTTCTAACTCTGACAGCACTTTCCCAATCTGTGTATCCACATAACTAACACTCGCATAGTAGCCGTGAATTAGATTTCGTTTCAGTTGATCCGGGAAAGGCCCTTCAATTTCATCTGGAGTAGGAATGGGTTTGTACTGGGCGATTTCTCCACCGCCACTTTTGCCGGCGTAGTCCGGGGCTCCTTTGGGCGCCTGCTCAATCTGCGGCATCGGGAGCTCCTCGGGATCATATATATCCCAGTACTTTTGTGGAACTGAAAAAGGCAAATGCGGACGGGCAAAACCGACGGCCATAAAAAACGGCTGCTCGGGGTTTTCTTTTAATGCATTCAGCCGCTTGATCGCATGATTTGCGACCCGACCATCAGCATAGGCGGTATCCTCCACAGCAGGAGATTCCCAGGCCGCACCGCGGGAAAGTGATCGGGCAAACTCCCAGCTCCTGTTTCCGAAAAGGGCTTCCTCCCGTGTCAACTCACCGCCGGTACTCTCAGGATCATTATACTCAATAACCTTGTCAGAATGGTGCGGGATACTCCAGGATTCCTCATCATTGTAGGTGCCATGCCCGATGTGGTAGACTTTCCCCATCGACTCGGCGTGATAGCCGTGCTGCTTAAAAAACTGCGGCATCGTGGTGGCATCAGGATAAAAATCACGGAGATCTCTACCGAAACCATAGATTCCGGACGAAGTAGAACGACTCCCGAGCATTAGATTGAGACGCGATGGCGCACAAACCGCCTGGTTGGCATACGCCTTTATAAATCGCAACGACTCGCTTGCAAGCTTATCCATTTCAGGCGTGATTGCCATATCATTCCCATACGCCCCGATGGCTGGTTTCAGGTCATCCACCAATATCAACAGCACGTTAGGCTTTTGAGCCTGCACATTACTACTGTTGCGGGCCTCCCCTTTACAGGATACCAGCAATATAGAAAAGACCAAGAAATAGGTGCACAAATACAGGATAGAAACCCGTTTTGATTTGGATCTTACTAGTCCATTGATTGACTGTCTATTTGTTGTTTGTTCAAACATCGTTCTAATCATAGGTTTATCTTAGTTTAAATCTTGTTACTTCAGCAATTTCACTCATTAATCATAGCCCTGGTCGGTTTGGGACCGCATGCAGGATAGGGTGCATTATAAATCAGTTTCCGGTCACCCTGTTCCTCCATCCACTGCTGCAGCCGCTCTCTTAGATCAGAAATAATCTCTTGGTGCTGTCCACTATCGATCAAGTTATTTTGCTCAGTTGGATCCTCCTGCAGATCATAAAACTCCTCTTTGGGCCGCTCAAAATACTTATTATAGATTGCCTCAGCTTCTGGGTTTTCTTTCGCTGCTTTCTCCCACGAGTGCCAGTACTCCCCCGCCCCATCGTACCTGTTTATGTCCGAATGATTGGAGTGGTAATGATCAGGCAGAAGATTCAAAATATATTTATACCGATCAGTCCTGACGCTGCGAATGGGGTACACATTAAATTTTCCATCGCCACTGTGGGTCGTAAAAATGTGATCGCGGTGGCTATCAGTCTCCCCTTTCAATACAGGTGCAAACGAGCGACCATCCAGATCACCGGGAATTGACCCACCCGTCAGGTCCAGCAGTGTTGGGAAAATATCGATCCAGCTCACCATCGCATTGGTGCGGCTTCCCTCCTCAATATGACCGGGCCAGGCTGCAATCACAGGCACCTTAATTCCTGCTTCGTAAAGATTCCACTTAGCAAACGGCCACTGTCCGCCGTGATCACTCGAAAATAGGAAAAGCAAATTATCCCCAAATCTGTCTTGAGCTAAGTCCATTACCTCACCAAGCTCTCGATCCATGCCGGAAATATCTGTGTAGTATCGCGCCCGGTGCTCGCGGGTTTCTCCCGTATCTATGAAATAGTCTGGCAGATCTACATTTTCGGGATCATACTCCATCTTTTCGGTCCATAGTACATGGGGACGATGATCTCCAACTAAAATCAAACGTGGGCTATCTGAGGGATTTTCTTCCAGGTATTCTTCAACCTTTCCAGAGAGATCTCCCCTCTTTGGGACTGGTTCATAGTAATCAAAATTGCTCTTCTCATTCATTGGGCCATGAGCCACCTTGCCAAAGGCAATGACCTCATATCCATTTTCCTGCAGTTTTTCCGTCAGCAGTGGTATATCGGGATCGGGATAAGTGTGGTTGGCCTCGGCACCGTTGCGGGCCGGCATCAAGCCGGTAAGCAGTGCCGCCCGACTTGGAGCACATGCCGGAGATGCGATAAACGCTCGGTTAAAGGTCATACCTCTAGCTGCCAATCGATCCATGTTTGGGGTTTCAACGACCTCCGCCCCGTATATTCCTGCGTCACGTTGACTCTGGTCATCGGTGATATAAAACACAATGTTTGGTTGCTCCTGGGCTATTCCGGCTGACGAAAACAGCATCAACAGGAAGAAAAAAAGTAGCTTTTTCAAATATTTTGTCGCCACAATATTTTAATTTTGTTTAAAGATTACCGTTTCTGCGGTTTATCTCCTCCCAGTCAAGCACACCAACGCGGTTGGCCCAACGGTCGTAACTGTCGATCATCTGCCGTGCTACTTTTGGGTACTCGTCGATCACATTTTTGAGCTCGGTACGGTCTGCTTTCAGATCGTACAGCTCCCACCGGCCGGTCCGCTCGCCGTGCCCCACGCCGTGCTGGTTGGCATCGCTGTAGTAGGAGGTCAATTTCCATCGCCCATCACGAACCGCCCGGTTTCCCTCATGCTCCCAGTGCATCGGGGCATGTGAGAAGCTTTCATCCCCTTCTAAAACGGGCACCAGACTTTGCCCCTCGAGCGGTGGAATTTTATAGTCGTTGTAATAGTCGGGATAATCTGCTCCGGCTACCTCCAGGAACGTCGGCATCAGGTCGACAACGGTGCCCATTTGGTGGGTAATGGAATCGGTATTGGTGATGCCCTCCGGCCAGTGCGCAATGCAGGGCGTCCCAATACCGCCCTCGTGGGTCCAGTGCTTGTAAAGCCGGAACGGGGTATTGCTGGCATTGGCCCACGGCAGGTAGTATCCAAAGGCGGTATCATTGCCGGGGGCTCCGGGATGCTCCGAAGGCGCAGGTCCGTAGGGTTCGGCACACCCGCCGTTGTCAGATAGGAACATAATCAGCGTATTCTCCAGCTGCCCTTTCTGCTCCAAAGCATCAATAATCTGCCCGATCCCCTGATCCATCCGGTCCACCATAGCAGCATAGACAGCCATGCGGTGAGCCCAGTCCTCCTTATCACTCACCTGTTCCCACGGCTCGGCTTCATCGTGGCGGGGAGAGAGTTCTGTTTCGCCGCCAAACAGCTCCATATCCAGCTGCCGTTGATACCTTTGCTCGCGAAGTGTGTCCCAGCCTTCCAGGTATTGACCTTCGTACCTTGCGATATCCTCTTCCCAGGCCTGCAGCGGCCAGTGGGGACAGGTATAGGCTGTGTACAGGAAGAATGGCTGCTCGCTGTTGGATTCCCGGATAAACTTGGCCGCATAATTTGAAAAATAGTCCGTGGTATAAAAATCCGGTGGCGGATCAAACGGTTTATCATCCAGCAGTAGTTTTTTTTCCAACCGGGGTTTGAAGTAGTCGGAGGCCCCGCGTATGATCCCAAAGTAACGGTCAAACCCACGGTCCACGGGCCAGTTCGGACGCCAGGTGCCAACGTGCCACTTCCCAGCCATAAAAGTCTGGTAGCCGGCCAATCCAAGTGCTTCCGCCAAGGTCACACAGTTTCGATTCAGGTAACCTTGGTAGGATTTGTTGGCAATCTGCTTGTTGCGTCGCAGGGTCCAGTCGTTTTCTGAAGTCATATGCCCGATACCGGCCTGGTGGGGATGCAGACTCGTCATCAGGGAAGCGCGTGTGGGACAGCATCGAGCATAGTTATAAAACTGGGAAAATCGCATTCCGCCTTGCGCAAGTCGGTCAAGGTTCGGCGTCTGTATCTCACCACCATACGGCCCGATGTCGGAAAAACCCATATCATCGGCCATAATTAATACAATGTTCGGTCGGTTATCCGATCTGGATACGGAGTTTCCCAACGCCTGCATCCCACCCAGCGTAAGTCCACCGGCCCCTGCCATTGCGGTTTGCAGAAACTGCTTACGATCCATTCCCTTTTTTGAATTTCCCATTTCAAGTCACTTTTAAAGTATTTGTAGTGCCAGACTAAACCTTATGGATGGTTTTCTCCGAGCCGGGTTATTCCCCTTCGATCAATTTTTCATGCATCTCCCGCAGATGCTCTTCATCAAATTTTATCACTTCCCGGTCGTACGTCATCATGCCGTTGACCTCTGACTCTACATCAGTCGTTTGAGTATAGACCGCCCCGGCCAGTCCTTTTTCTTTGAGCGGCATCAGCTTTTGAATGAGCTGATCATATGTGCTGTGAAGCTTTTCTTCTGAGGTAGAGGTCTCATAGTGACTCGGAGCACGGGAAAAGTCCTGTACCCACAGGTTATCTTTAACGACGAGTGCCTGCCCTCCAAATTCCCCAAGAATCGAGGCCCGGTCGTCTTCAGTGGGTGGCATATCGGGACCGGGATAGCTGTGGATATCGTGCATATCCCCTACGCCACGATCCTGCCAACCGCTCGGGATATCCACCAGTCGCGTGGGATCAAGCCGTTTGGTAAGATCCGCTATCTTTGCTGTCTCAAACTGTCCCCATCCTTCGTTGAAGGGTACCCATGTGACAATCGATGGGAAATTGTAAAACTGGTCGATCATCGCTTTAAATTCCCGCTTAAAATCGTATGCGGATTGAGCCACGCGTTCAATATCTTCGCCACCGCGCCGGAACCGTTCATCGCCGTTCGGCATGTCCTGCCACACCAGTATGCCCATCCTGTCAGCCCAGTAATACCATCGATTGGGCTCTACTTTAACATGCTTCCGTATCATATTGAAGCCCAGGTCTTTAGTAACCTGGATATCGTATTTTAGAGCCTCATCTGTTGGGGCTGTATAAATACCGCCCGGCCAGAATCCCTGGTCGAGCAGGCCAAAATGAAAGAGAGGCTCATCATTGAGAAACAGTCGCGTATACCCATCCGATGCAGTGCCCAAGCGGATCTCACGCATCCCGAAATAGCTTTCCACCTGGTCTACTTCCTGTCCATCTTTCAGCAAGGTGACAGTCAAATCATACAAAAACGGGTTGTCCGGGGACCAAAGCTTTGTGTTGGGAATTGAAATATCCAGCTCTTCTCCAAGTTTGCCGCTGGCTTCACCGACTTGCTCTCCATCCGCAAACGCAGTTGCCTGAACAGTATAGCCGGACTCCTCGACATTTCCATCAGCGGTCAGGTGCAGGTATGAGTTGTCGATATTCGGGACCATCTTCAGATCCTCGATGGCCACTTCCGGGACCGGTTCCAGCCAGACGGTCTGCCAGATGCCTGTGGTGGGGGTATAAAAAATACCTCCTGGATCACGTACCTGCTTCCCACGCGGCTGAAAACCATCATCGGTCGGATCCCAGACGGCGAGCGTTACCTGTTGTTCGCTTCCCGGTTTTATCTCATCGGTAATGTCGAATGAGAACGAGGTGTAACCACCCTGGTGCCGGCCTAGCTTCTGACCGTTCACCCAGACATCGGTTTTCCAGTCGACTGCCCCGAAATGCAGTAACAACCGCTTCCCGTCCCAATCCTCCGGAATGGTGAAGGTTCGGCGATACCACAACCGGTTGTCAGGCCCTACTCGCTTTTTAACACCTGACAGTGCAGATTCCACGCCAAAAGGGACCAGGATATCGCCATCCCATAGCTGGGGCACGTCTTCCAGGGAAGGGACAATGGCGTAGCTCCACAATCCATTTAGATTTTTCCATTCGTCCCGTTGCATCTGTGGACGCGGATATTCCGGCAGAGGCTCCCTGGGATTTACCTCATCCGCCCATTGGCTCATCAATGGGTTATCGGCTGGTTCCCAGGTGTTAGACTGGGCAATACCAACAACTGGCAATAGCAAGCACAGTAGAAATAGCATTATCGATATAAACTTACCTTTGGTGACCATGAATCTTTAGGGTTTGAAGTTTAATGTTACAATTATCAATCAATTTCAAAGTACACGGGGACATTACTTCGCCTGTTTAATCTCCTCCAGCAGCGACCGCATTTCCTTTACTTTTTCTGGAAATTTCGATGCGACATTCTTCGACTCTTCCGGGTCCTCTTCTAAATTGAAAAGATACTCGTGATCCTCCAGCGGATCTGTGTTTAGCGGCGTTTCAGAGATATTGTGGCGATTGTAGGCCCATCCCGAGCGACTCCCCGCTTCGATATATTTCCAGGGACCTTTTTTCAAGGCAAGGCCGTCACTGGACTGTTGAACAAGGTGATCTCGCCCGATCTCGCTTTCACCCATTAGAACATCCAATACATTTTTGGAATCAAGGTTACCATCATGCAATTTAACATCAACCAATGCTGCCAGCGAAGCCAAAAGATCCACCTGGCTGATCAACGCATCAGATTCTGTTCCCGCTTCGATCTGTCCCGGCCAACTCACGATCGTAGGCATACGTGTTCCTCCTTCGTAAGCGGTGTACTTCCCACCTGAATAGATACCGCTTGGATCATGTCCATTGTGTTTCTGCAAAGCCCCATCTTCATAACCGTCAAAAAATACTGGTCCGTTGTCACTGCTAAAAATAACAAGAGATTTATCCCGTAAAGTATTAGACTCCAATGTATTAAGAATCTCACCTACTACCCAATCTAACTCCAGAATAGCATCACCGCGGAGCCCGGTTCCACTTGAATCTTGAAACCTGGAATTGGGTATTCGCGGGACATGATTCTCAGGGAGAGAAAGGTAAAGAAAAAAAGGATTCTCACTATTCTCCTGAATAAAGCTTTCAGATTTTTCAACGAATGTTGCCGCCATCTGCTCATCATCCCACCAGGCCGAATGTCCCCCGGACATATAACCAATGCGGCTCACGCCATTCACAATGGTGCCCGAATGCTGTGCATCGGCCGGATACCTGAGTTTTTCGGGGTGGGTGTGTCCCGAAGGCAGGTTTCCAACCAATGGCTGAGGAACCTGAGGAGAACTTGCATCACCTTGGCCAAACTGCTGCTCTTGGTATTGATGATCTCCCTCCTCGGGATATTTGACTCTCAGGGGCTCATCCTCTTCGCTGAGTTGGTAGACATGATGTCCTTCAACAAATACAGTAGGAATGCGATCATTGGTGACCGGCAAAATAAATGACTGGTCAAAACCTACTTCAAGCGGTCCGGCTTTAATCTCACCATTCCAGTTTATCGGTTCTTTCTTTTCCCCTAATCCCAAGTGCCATTTACCTATAATGGAGGTTATGTATCCCGCTTCTTCAAGCATTTGTGGAAGAGTAGTGCTGCCCGGTTCAATAATTAAGGGATCTTCAGCAGAAAGTATCCCCGCACTCTCGTGACGGAAAGCATATTTACCCGTCAAAAGAGAATACCTGCTGGGAGTGCACATTGCGGAAGTGGCATATGCATTGGTAAAACGAATACCTCCCGCCGCCAACCGGTCGAGATTTGGAGTCTCAATTTCCGTTGCACCGTACGAGCTCAAGTCCCCATACCCAACATCATCCGCATAGATAATAATTATATTGGGTTTCTGCGGATTTGTTGAGGCTTTTTCAGAACATCCTCCAATCAGCATAAGGAAAAAACAAAAAAAGGAAACCTGGATTAAGCCAGACCAATTTCCCTCCTTGCTTGTCCCATTGTTTCCGAACGAACTCAAATTCATATATTAAAAATGTCTTTGATTTCACATCACACTAGAAAACATCTCTATCTGGATTTTCTGGTAATGTAAAAAGGGAAGGAGATGCAATATCTCCTTCCCTTTTGCTATTAATCAGTATCCAGGATTTTGTTCTAACTGCGGGTTTGCATCCATCGCTGGTTGTGGGATGGGATATCGGCGGTGGAAATCCTGTGCTGTAGTGGCACCGCGATTTTGAGCTTGTTCTACAAATTTGCCCATCCGAATCAGATCGATTCTTCGCTTCCGCTCGGCGTAAAACTCCCAGCCCCGCTCAGCAAGGATTTGATCTCTCAGCTCTTCTTTGTTGGCAAAATCAGCCAGGGATACATCGTTGAGCTCAGCACGGTCACGTATTTCATTGATGAGATCTATTGACTCCTGGTTGGGACCGTTTAGTTCATTCAGAGCTTCAGCACGGGCAAGCAGAATTTCAGCATACCTGATAGTGGGACGGTCTGTACCGTGATTGTTGGCAGATGCATTTGGATCAAAATATTTCAAAGCGCGGTAGTCATCGTTATCACGAAGCGAGACCATTTCGCCATCCTGGTTTTCGTACTCTTCTAAGATCAGGACGAGGCGTTCGTCATTTTGATCAAATGTGTTGTAGAAACTATCATAAATGCGATACTGAGTGGCCCAGTTGTTCATGCTGTTCGTCCACGTGAGGCCCGTTTGAGGATCTCTACGGAATCCCGGTGGAAAAGAACCGTTGATCCAAATATTTCCAGCGGGTAGCTCAGCATAGTTGGCCCAGATAAATTCTGAGTTGAGTTCGCCATCTTTATGGAACATGGTGGAGTAGTCTTCCACCAGTTGGAAATGGCCATTGTCAATGATGGTCTGCGCCATGTCGGACGCATCTTGCCACTGTTTGGTATTTAGGTAGAATAGTGTGAGATAGCCCCTTGCTGCACTTTTGTGAGCCCGGCCATATTCCTCTACCTGATTGACTTCGGGAAGATCGGGAATCGCCTCTTGGAATTCCGTTTCTATAAATGACAATAGCTCACTTTCAGGCGCACGGGGGATTTCCAGCTCCCCTTCAGTAGAAGTTCTGAGCGGTACCGGACCGAACCAGGTGTATAGTCGGTAGTAAGAAAGAGCCCGAATAAAACGCGCTTCCGCTATATACTGGTTTTTCAGTTCATCAGAAACCGTAGCCTGATCGATGTTATCAAGAACGGTGTTTGCATTTCGAATCGCCCGGTACGGTTGATTCCAAAGCAATGAGTTAAACCAGTCGGTGTCTGGTCCCCAGGTGAAATTAATCATCTGGATCAGGATCCTGTTTTCTCCCCCCCCGGTATCCCAGTAGGTGTCGGTAGTCATCTCATTCATATTCAGGATACTGTGACCATTCCACTGGTTGTGGTTGGCCTCTGCATATGCAGCATTCAGGGTGCCTTTTATGCCCTTTTCAGAAGACATTACGTTTGTGGGATCCAGCTGAGAATACACTTCCGGCTCCACCATGTTTTCACAACTCAGCAGAACAAGAAGCGGTGCAAACAGTATCACCAAGAAAAGTTTTTTAGCAAATTTCATAAGTTTCTCCATTAAAATCCTAAGTTAACACCAAGAGTGAAGGTTCGTACAAGCGGAGCGGCGTTCCAGTCGATACGGAAGTTGGCATTGGCATTGGGGTTGACAGCCGGATCCGGACCGATATAATCGTCGATCGTAAACAGGTTTTCTGCCATCCCATAGATCGATGCATTCCGTATTGCTCCACCCAACACACTTCTTGGGAGATTGTATGAAAGTCGTACCGTCCTAAGCCTTATGTAAGAGGCGTCCTGCACGGTGTACGAATTGACCGTTTTTTGTCCCTGGGAAAGTGGATTCACAAAGGAGGGCCACTCGTTGGTGGGATTTTCAGGCGTCCAGCGATTCAGATAAGGTTCTGCAAGCTTGTTTCTCCTGAAATTCACAGGGAAAAAGGTGTCAATCATATTGACATTCAGCATGCTCACGCCCTCGACACCTTCAAACGAGAACCGGAAGTTGAAGTTTTTGTAATTGATATTGTTCGTGATGGCCCAGGTTACATCCGGGAACGAATCGCCTAGCAGCGTACGGTCCTCCCCGGTAATCTGTCCATCCCCGTTGGTATCTCTGTACTTAATGGAACCGGGCTCTACCCCTGCTGGAGCGTTGGAATAGTCATCGTCGGTTTGCCAGATGCCTTCAACTTCATAGCCATAGAAGGAACGAAGCGGATCACCTTCACGAATAATTGCCGCCTGCCCAACCTGTCCCGGCCCACCTATCACAATTTCATTAACAGTTTCTCCCAGGTCTTGGACTTCGTTATCCAGGAATGAGATATTGAAATTGGTTCTCCAGTTGAAATCGGAGGTTGTGACATTTCTGGTATCAAGTGAAAATTCGAAACCGGTGTTCAAGATACTTCCAATATTTTGCAGCCGGCTGTTAAATCCTGTTGAGCTGGGGACCGGGATACTCACAAGCATATCCGAGGTCTCTTTGTGGAAGTAATCAGCGCTACCACTGATCCGCTCATCCCATAGGCCAAAATCAATTCCGAAGTCTATCTGCTCGGTGGTTTCCCATTTCAGCTCCGGGTTGGCCAGGTTTGAGGGGTCAATGGAGGAGACGATCTGGTTTCCGAGAACGGCATTAGGTCCCGTTCCGAAAGAGGTGATAAACTGCAGGTTACCGATCTCCTGGTTCCCTGTTTTACCCCAGCTTGCCCTGAGCTTCAGATTTGAAATAGCCTCTGCACTCTCCATGAATGGTTCTTCATTGACTCTCCAGCCAATGGCCCCGGATGGGAAAATCCCGAAGCGGTTGTCCTCACCAAAACGAGAGGATCCATCGGCCCTGACTGTGGCAGTTACCAGGTATTTATCCAGCAAGTTGTAGTTTACTCGACCGATGTAGGAAACAAGCTCATTCGAAAACCGGTCGCTGTTTATTTCAACCAGCTCGGGGTTGGCCAGTCCCATGTTATAGGTGAAGGTGGCATCTGAGGGAAAATCATTAGCGGTCATGAAGTTCCGATCGGTCAAGAAGCGCTGGAATGTCATACCCGCTACCGCATCAATCGTGTGGATGCCGTAATTTTCACTGAAATTCAGCGTACCCTCAATCAGATAATTGCTCTGGTTCCCCTGCTGAATTGTGGCTTCGCCATTTGCGGCTGCACCGAACTGCGTTTCAGTGCCCACATAAGAATCCCGGCGACGTAAAGTTGTATTGTGCTTTCACCGTACCTAGCGTCCGGTAGGTATTAGCAAACGATTCCTCATCATTCAGTATGGCGATGGGGTTATCCATCGAGATAAAGGGGGAACGAACATATTCACCATCACTGTCACGCACTTGCAGGGTGGGATCAAAACTCGTTGCAGTCTGAATAACTCCCGCGAAGTAGTTAATGCCAAAGCCGTTAGCTACATAATCATCTTTTATATAGGCCGTATTCAGATTAACCTTGATATTGAACTTATCGGATGGAGTTATACCGAAATTGAGACGGGCATTATACCGGTCCATACTGGAATTTTTAACAATCCCCTGCTGACCGAAATAGTTCAGCGAAGCATGATACGTTACCATCTCTGAGCCACCCGAAAAAGACAGGTTGTGACTCATCACCGGGGCCGCGTTGTCATAGATCAAATCCTGCCAGTCGGTCCCACTACCTTGTATATCTCCAACTCGTTCTCCTTCAGTGCCTCCACCGGCGTCAACAATGGCGTTAAGTACGTTTTGATACTCAGTGGCACTCATCACGTCCATCGTGTTGGCCACGGATTGAACTCCGGCGTAGCCGTTGTAATCAACGTTGAACTGGTCCTGGCGTCCCTGTTTTGTTGTAATAAGAATAACGCCATTGGCACCACGCGATCCATAGATGGCTGTCGCTGAGGCATCTTTAAGAATCTCGATTGATTCAATATCACCGGGATTAATAGAATTCAGCGGGTTTCTACTGCCCGGTGGTGCTGTAAAACCATTGCCAGAAGCGTCCGCTGCACTAGATTTGTCAATTGGCAGCCCATCAACCACGTATAACGGTCCGGTACCGGCGTTGATTGAGCTCGCACCGCGGATGTTAATTGATGCTCCACTTCCGGGCTGGCTGCTGCTTTGCACCATACGAACCCCGGCTACTTTGTTTCCTATCAGCTGGTCAACCGATGGAGAAACGCCATCTTCGAACTCATCAGACCGAATGGAGGAGATCGACCCTGTTAAATCTTTTCTCTGCTGTGTTCCATATCCCACAACCACAAGTTCTTCTCCCGTCAAGGCCTGTGACCGCATCACGACATCGATGCTTGTGCGTCCATTGATTGGGACTTCCTGTGTTTGATATCCTATAAATGAGAACACAAGCGTATCCTGCAGCGAGGGGACATCCAGGCTGTATTGCCCGTCCATGTTGGTCGTCGTACCAATTGTAGTGCCCTTTACCAAGATATTTACCCCAGGCAAAGTTTCTTCCGTTTCAGCATCAGTAATCTGACCTGAAACGGTTTCCATCTGCATAAATCCCTCTGCATCGGCTTCGTTCTGGAAGAGGATATAGTTTTGTTCATCAAGCCGATCATATTTAATACCAAGCTGAGTCAACAGTTCGGCTACCAGCTCTCCCCTTTTCTTATCCTCGCTGTTCTGGAGCAGATCTGGCCGCACATTTATATATTTATTTTTTATGACATGGTGTTGATAGAAAAAGTTGACATTGTAGTTGTTCTCAAGCTCGGTCAGGAAGTTCTCTAATGATACGATCGAGTCTCCAGCGCTTTGATCAGAAATACTCGCAATCATTAATTCGGAACCACCCTGTCCCAAAGCCTGTATCGGGGAGAGGCTGATCATAACCCCCAAGGCTATACAAATCGAAACTAAATATCGTATCCCTTTGCGTTTCATTATTTTACCCTGTTTATGAATTTGAGTTCTCATTAAACTTCGTACGCTCTCCTTTTGTCCTCTTGGCATTGGCTTTACCCCCCGATAACCAATGTATCCCCTTTCTTAGTTACTGGCTCATTGATAACCTTACTCAGAGCCTCTTGCAGAAACTCCAGGTTGGTGCTTGTTATAGAGCCCGAGAGTATTTTTTGCTGCAGATTCCCAACAATTCTTACTTCTACTCCAAACGTATCTTCAATTCTTTTAGCTACTTTACTGAGCGGAGTTTGATCAAACATCCAAGTGCCTTCTGTCCAAGAGGTATACACTTCCGGATTCACTTCTAAGAGTTGTACCTCCTCTATTCCAACGTTGAAATGGGCCAACTCGCCGGGCGCCATAACGACTTGATTCTTCTCTAGACTATTGGTGTCTCCCTTGTCTACACTGATACGTACTTTCCCTTCTTCAAGTACTGTTTGTGTCCCCTCAGAAGATGTTTTGACAAAGAATTTCGTCCCAAGGACTTCCACCGAACCATCGGCGGTATGAACAGTAAAAGACCGTTGCTGATTGCCTTCGTAATGATAAATATCGAAATACGCTTCTCCCTCCAGCCACACCTCGATATCCTGCCCCTGTTCAATGGACGTAAAGTATTTCAAGTGGGAATTGGCATTTAAGACAATTTCAGAGCCATCACTCAAGTTAAGTGATATTTTTTCTCCATAATCAGTGCGAAATTCATGCTTGCTTTCTGTAACAGCAGCCGTATCATCACTCGTCGCAGAAGGGTAATTTTGATTTACCAAAAATCCAATAACAGCGATAATCATTATCAATCCAGCCGCAACAGCACCAAAGAATGCACCGGATCTTTGATGCATTTTTCTAAAAACATCTTTGTCTGACTGTGCATCAATTTGATCCATTGATTGTTCAAGCCGCCTGAGTTCTTTCTCCGGCTGCGAAAAGATGGGTTTGCCTAGTTCCGCCACTACAACCAATTCCCGGGCCTGCTCAACAAGCTCTTTCCTGGTGGGATCTTCACTTAGCCATTCCTGCCAATACTTATTTTCCTCCTCACTGGCATTATCCTTAATCCATCGCACAAAGGAGTCATTGTCCAGCAAGTCTTCTAGTGTCTGTTTCCTGGGCACTTTTAGACTTATTTGGTTACGATTTATCTATTTGCCCTATTAGAAACAGACACACTCCATTTGTACCAGAAGTTTCTTGAAATTTATTTTCACAGTGTAATTACCCGATTGTGGGCTTAGAATGGCATATTCGGGGGTGGCCCACGTGAAAATTAAACTTGTGCTGATAAATCTCCCGGTGATAGTAACTTACGCTTGTGCGCGGTTGTGGTTAATTACTCATCCGGGTGTCAAAGATATGTTCTTTTAATTTAGAAACCGCCTCACTCATGTAGTTTCGAACTCTTTGGTGAGTAAGCCCTGTCATTTCTGCAATTTCTTTATTTTTCATCCCGTGATGCAGCCGCAGAAACAGGATCTCCTTTTGTCGATTGGTCAATTCATTCAACGCCTGCCGGTAGAGTGCTTTTCTCTCTTCTTCCAGCTCCTGATCAATGATCTTACTTTCAATATTATTATAGGAATCAAACTGGTTGTTACCGAATTCCGCGTTTCGCCGTTCGCGCGAAGCATTTCTGTCTTGCATTCTGAAAAGTGTTCTACGCAAGGATAGCAGCAGGTAAAACTTTACGGAATCGGCATCCGCTATGTTCTCTTTCTTCTCCCACAGGCGCAGGAACATTTGCTGTATACCATCCCTGGTCATATCTTCATCGGAAATCAGTTTCAATCCGTATCGCAGCAGTGTATCGTAATAGCGCATAAACAGGGCTGACAACGCCTTCCGGTTCCCTTCTCGGAATGCGGTCCATAATTCGTTATCGTTGTGATAATCCCCCTCATCACTTCGATTTGCCTGTATGAACATAACTTAATTTCCCCTAACTGTAACCATATATTTCTACTTTATAACAAAAAAATTTAGGAATGGGTTTGTTAACCAAGGTTGTTATCGCTAACATCTTTATTTAAAATATACGGTATACAGTTAAAATCAATACAGATTTTAACTGTAAATGTTGAGTTTCAGCAAGTTAGTTAAAAAGAAAGTGGCCAATACCTAGCCTCAAAGGTTGTCAGGTTTACTTTTAGGACTTTTTTATAAGTGGATCCAATATTGAATCCAGTAGTCTCTAGGTGATAAAATAGAGTGAAATAGTGTTATAAATCATCAATATTCTTGGCTTATTACTTGCTTACATCTGCCTGCAACGTCATTATTGAGCGGGCGGGAACGACAACCGATCCATCACTGGCCACCGGTTCCTGCTTTTCGAGATCAGCTTCACTTGAGGTAAGATAGGGCGTGAAGTCTGAAAAAGTTCGATCTCCGGCATTTGCATAATCTACTTTTACCTGTTTATCCAGGTTCCCATAGTTTACCAGCACAACAGAAAGTTTACCCTGCTCCTGGTGAGTATAAGCCGATGCCATTACTTGACGGGCAGCCTCCTCGGGCGTGGCGTTATCGGAACGATTCACTCCCAGCCGAACGGCGCCAGGGCGAATGAATCTGCTGTAGTTGCCGAGGCCCCAAAGCAGCTTGGAGTCCAGCACTTCTCCATTCTGAGTATCGTTGTCGATATATACGAGTCCATCTTTAAAATCATAGGGACTCACCGCCAGCCACCACTGCCACGATGCGGCATTGGCGATGGTCATATCGTAGTGCAGAACGCGAGCCACATAGAGGGCCGGATTCATTCCAAGGTCACGTCCCCCGCCCTGGATCTCTTCATTATTCGCAAGGATGCAGTATTCCGACATCCAGTATTCTATAGGCGTGCTCGCATTCTGGATGCTCTGGCGCACCTTTTGGCGCTGCTCAATCATATCGCTGACGGGCCAGGTGGTAAAATAGCTGTGGGCCGCTATCTTTTGGGCAAGGGTTGGCAGATCCTTGACTTCACTGTCAGAACCAAAGAAATGCTCAACCTGTTGACTCCTGCCAGACAGATCCCCATCATATAGGAAATTGATCTGGGCCGTCTCAGGAATCTCAATTTTACTGTCAAGGCTATATTCCTGGATTTTTTGATCTAGTGCTCTGATAACTCCTGATATCTGGTCGTTTTGGTAGGGCGATCCCTCCTGCCCGTTACCCTGTGACCAATCCCATTGCGGCTCGTTGACGGGGCTTATATACGTAAACGGGGTACCCTGACCTTCAAAATGCTGTCCTATCTTCGCCAAGTAATCGGCAAATTCGTAGTAGTATTCTTCGGAAATATTAGCTTGCCCGCTGCCGTCACCGAACGCTTTACCGGTTTTGGTTAGCAGCACCGGGGGGCTGTTGACAAAGCCGATAAAATCTTTAACTCCTCGTTTGCTCGCTGCTTTTACAAACCACTGCTGGCCGGCTTGCTTATTCCAGTCGTATGTGCTGTCGGCAGTCAGGAAACTCTCAGCCCGCCGCCAGGGATCATCGATGCCGCTGTCCCCTCCCTGACGAGCACTGCCGGCACCGATATTAAATCGCCAGATCGATAGACCGATACCCTTTGGATTACCTTCCGAGTCCGTTTCCGTGCTGAAGAGATAATCGGCTATCTGTTCTCGCTTTGTCAGCGGCCAGTTCTTCCCAACAAACTGGATGCTCCATGCATCAGAAGCACCAAATCCCTGGATCTCTTGCTGCTGGTCCTCTAAGTTCACGGTAATGGATAGTGTCTCTGGACTACTTGTCCCATCACCATTGCTCTCATTTATATTCTGACCTTTACAGGCTAAAAACAGTCCTAAAAAAAGTACTAAAAACGATCCTTTGATCTTCATACGCATACTTTATTATTGATTAATTAAGCCCGTGTAGCGGTCAAAAATTGCGTGGTGATGTTATGGTGTATTCTCCCAAGTTTATTCTGTTACCCATTGCATCCACATGATTTCCGAATGACCAGTTCGGTGGCAATCTCAATATTTTCAATTACTGGCTCATCATCTTCGATCGTGGAAATCAGCTTTTGAGCTCCTCTTTTTCCCACCTCATAGGCCGGTTGGTGAATAGTGGTTAGAGGACACGAGACCAGTTCGGACCGGACTTCATCCGTAAAACCTACAATAGCAATATCTTCCGGGATTGAGAGCCCATGTTCCCGGATTGCATCGATTGCTCCAAAAGCCACCGGGTCATTCACCGCAACGACAGCCCGGGGGCGCTCCTGCTCCGGCAATGCAAGTAGTTTTTGCATCGCTCCATATCCCCCCTTTTCCTGGTAACCACTCTGCACAATCCATTGGTCTCTGACTGACAGCCCGGCTTCCTCCAAGGCCTCTCGATAGCCCTCGTAACGTTCTCGTCCAATGGATACCTCCAGGGGACCGCTGAGATGAGCAATCTTTTCGTATCCATGCGAGATCACATGCTCCGTAGCTAGCTTTGAGCTTTCTTTGTCATTTACGCTCACGCAACTGGCTCCTAAATTTTCAATGCAACGATCAAAAAATACCACGGGAATGCCAGAATTGATGACTTCTTCATAGAAGCTGTAGTCATCCGTCGTTTGCGAAGATGAGATCAGTATTCCATCCACCCTCTTGGCACGCAACGTGTTAATAGCCCCCTTTTCTCGCTCAAACTGTTCTGCGGAATGTGTTAAGATGAGATGGTAATTCGTGCTGTAGGTCACCTCCTCGATACCGCGCACCACCTCGGGGAAAAAGGCATGCGAAATTTCTGGGATCACCACGCCAATGGTATACGTCTTTTTTGACACCAAGCTCTTCGCCACATGATTTGGCGTGTACCCCATGCTCTTTGCTTTTTCAAGCACTCGTTCGCGTGTCTTTTCATCTACATTGGACTTGTTGTTAATTGCCCTGGAAACCGTCATTGCAGATAATCCCAACTCTTCTGCAATCTCTTTTAATGTTACTTGTGAACTCACTTTAATTGTTGTAGTTATGAAATTATGACATCCTGATACAAAAGACCTACATCAAAATTGCATCAGATAATGTACTTTAGAGATTTTAAAATAAAAAAACATTCACTAAAGACTGTGAATATGGTCATTCTTCATTTGAAGAATGCATTTGTTTGCCCAAGTAGACTGTTTCATCAGAAATAAAGAGTTCCCCTTCGACCACCTCCGAGAGTGCTTGTATAACATAATCCAGGTCCCGGAGCTCAATCGTACCAGTAAGTTTTCGATCATAAAAAGAGTCATCAGAAACTACCACATCTACGCCGTAGGTATCTTCAAGGCGCTTAACCAAGTAGCTTAATGGCGAACTATCCAACACAAGTTTACTTTGGGTCCAAGAGGTAAAAACTTCAATGTTCTCTATCGGTTCGATCTCAATGGAATTACGCTCCTGGCTAAAGTTAGCCAATTCATTGGGTCTTATTTTTTTGGTAGCTCCCCGTTTTTCATGAACAGTGACAGCCCCTTCTTCAAGTGCAACCCTTGTTTCATAGGAGTCAGTATTGACAACAAACTTTGTTCCCATTACTTCCACTGTGCCATCGTTTGTTCTAACGCTAAAAGGTGAGGCATAAGGGGATTTTCTACTTGCTATGGAAAAATAAGCCTCACCTTCTAAAAAAACTTCTACAACCTCACCGCCGGGTGCGTATGTAAGAGAGGAATTAGCATTAAGTTGGATTATCGATCCATCAGAGAGAGAAAGCGTTTTCTGTTGGCGGAAGGAAGTTTCTATTGATTTTGTTTCAAAACTTATTTTCTCATCGACTGGTGGGTTATAATCACTGTAAACGAAAAAAGTGGCGACAGCAGTTGCGGCAAAAATCAATACTACTGCCGCCACCTTCATAATCAATTCGCCATGTTTGTACCACCAGTCGGTATGAGCGTGTTGTTCAGTTCGTTTTTCATTTCTTTCGAATCTCTCCTCTAGCTCATCCCAGGCCACCTGTTTATCACCTGAAGAAGGAGATTTGAAATCCATTCCCATTACTACTTCCTGCGCTTCCCTGGCAATTTTCTTATGGTGAGGCGACTTCTTAATCCAATCATCCCACTTTTTTGCTTCTTCTCTGGAGGCCATCCCATGAACCCACCGGACAAATGACGAGTCGCTAGCCAAATCTTCTCTTGAAACAAACATTATCCCAAATTGATGGTTTGCACTCTAGTTATATAATTTTTAACGCCATCAATAAAATACTTTATTGGTGGTTTTGAAAGAATTTGTGAAAATCACCATCTCCTCTAACATTCTTGTGCAACGTCGCCACACCTTTTTTCTTATTCTCTTCCCCCAATAATCTCATCACTGTGACCTCCTGGCAAAAAGTTGCACCGGCCCTTCATTACTAACAACCAGGATTGACAATTTCCCCCCAATATTTATCAGGCGCATCTGCTTGACATCAAGCGGGGCAACAAAACCACTGTTAAACGGGGATACGGGTATAAATCCTCCCTCTCCGTCACCTTTGAGTAATAGCCCATTCCCGGCATCATTGCGCGGGGTTTGGGGCTCAGAGTCATATAAATTTCCAGCAAGTAAGATATCGTGATAGCCATCGCCGTTGAAATCCCTGGTAATAAAATCACTAATTGAGGAAATCTGTGTTTCATTGGGCATAGATCGTGCTTCAAACCCTTCCGGGCCGCGATTTTCCAGGTAAATACTCTCAAAAGTGGTTGCCCGCAGATACATGGCATCCTCCTTGGCGCGGGAGCCGACTACCTCTTCCACACTTGCTTCAGCATACTGCTCAAAGGTTGGAAACTTTCGATTTATTCCCTCGATTTTCATGCCCATTTTGGCCCTCCCGTACCAGGGAATATGCTCTCCATTCATCGCAACTGAAAACAGCAGATCAATATTCTGGTTTCCGTCAAAATCATCTGCATACACCTCAAATGTTTGATCTCCATCTGCCCGATAGGTATAATTTTTACCGATGTTTCCCGCAAGCAGATCTTGATCGCCATCCCCGTCCATATCCGCAGAAGCAAGACTTTGCCACCATCCGGTCTGCGATATATTTCCTATTTCTGCAGTTACCTCCTCGAAGGTCTCGCCGTTATTTTGATAGAACTGAATCGGCAGCCATTCCCCGGCTGTAACCAAGTCAAGCTGTCCATCCCCATTGAAGTCAACCCATTCTGCATCGGTTATCATGCCCGGTTCAACCGCACCCGGAATTACACTGCTTGTTACGTCGCTAAAGTTCCCGCCATCGTTGCGCAACAGGTAACTGCGGGGAGCATGTGGGTATCGCCGAGGAACCTGTCGTCCTCCCACAAACAGGTCTTGATCTCCGTCGGCGTCATAATCGACTGCCTTCACGACTCCGCTGCTGGTGAGCATTTGCGGAAGTACCTCGGTATTTTGAATAAACTGTCCCTCCCCGTCGTTAATATAGAGGCGGTCCTGAAGAAGTTCTGATGCCGGGGAAAACTCATACCCCCCACTTGTCACGTAAAGATCCTGATCGCCATCCCCGTCTGCATCAAAAAAGGTGGCGCCCACATCCTCCTGTTGACTGTCCTCATGCCAGGGTTGCGATTGACTGGTCTGCTTAAATTTTCCGTTGGTGGTTTGAAGATAAAGCCGGCCTGAATTATCGGCGGCTCCTCCCACATAGAAATCCTCCCGTCCATCTCCATTTACATCGGCCACAGCCAAGGCAGGACCCAGTTTCGACAACTGGTAAGGCAACAGTCCCTGGATCTCAAACTCAGAATACTCATTCTCGCTGTGGGTGTGATCAATGCCGGATTCTGCAGTTACTTCCCGGAAGAGCTTGCCTTCATTTGTATAGGTTTCTGGATTCCACCGACCGGTTGCCTCGTCGTGGCGCAACACAATTTGCGAATCCACGGGGAGATCCGTCAGCTGCTGATACGCGTGATCAGGCCAGATGACCTCCAGCGTATCCACGTTTTCATCACTGCCCAGCCCGAACAAAAGCCTATGATCCAGCGACGACTGGTAACCCCGATAGGGAGACAGCCACTGATGCTGTTTTTGTGATTCACTCCTCACAATTACCCGGGCGCCAATCCCGTGGCGATTTTCACTGCTGCCTTTCAAGCTAACCGACAACCAGTGGTTTTGGGTAAGCGTGTCTGCCCTGTTCCTGAAAATTGCAGCTGGTTCATTTAAATTGTTGATCACTAAATCCAGGTCCCCGTCGTTATCCAGGTCTGATTGTGCCGCACCATAGGAATATCCTGGTTCATTAAAACCCCATTCTTGTGACTTATCCTCAAAGGTCAAGTCTCCTTCATTTCGGAAAAAGTAGTTTGGCACTTTGTATCCATGTAGCTCCTTCAGCAAATTTCGTCTCTTCTCTCTTTTTAATTCTTCAGTGCCAAATCGCCCCATGTTATTGACCCCATGCAGGAAATCATAGTTGTTAATTGCCTTGGGAAAGCCGTTGGTAACCATAATATCCTTGAGCCCGTCATTGTCATAATCTCCAAAAAGGGCGCTCCAGCTCCAGTCTGTATAGGCCACACCGGCCAACCGACCGATTTCACTGAATTGAGGATGTCCTGCGGCAGTGGTCCCATTACTTATCTGCAGCGTATTCATGGAATACTGGTGATTATAGCCTTTTGCCCGCATTCTCAGGTAGTGGCTGTAGGTGATGCCGCCGCTCATTTTTTTCCTTTTGATATAGTCTTCCGGCATCATATCCGTTTGATAGATATCAGCCCATCCATCATTATTAAAATCGGCAACATCAACGCCCATTCCGGCAAAACTGGTGTGTTTCAGGTAATCGGTTGTTTTATCTGAAAAGGTACCGTCCCCGTTGTTGATATAGAGTACGTCATTTGTAACCACATCATTAGAAACATAAATATCGGGCCAGCCATCGTTGTTGAGATCGGAAACAGCTACCCCCAACCCAAAACCATTTTCCCTTAGAATGCCTGCCTCTTTACTCACCCGCTCAAACGTACCATCGCCCTCATTACGATAAAGTTCATCATAACTAAAACTGGTTCCAGCATATGGACTAAAGGATTCTCTCACTGCGTTATTACGCGCGAATGCTCCCGGGGAATGATTCAATTGAAAAACATCCAGGTCGCCATCCCGGTCATAATCCAAAAATGCAGACTGGGTTGTGAAATTGGTCGTATTCAGCTGGTATTCCGCTGCAGCTTCTGTGAAGGTAAGATCTCCATTGTTTATAAAAAGAAGGTTAGTGCGTTCCTCCTTGGACTCATCTTCTGAAGAAACCGCGGACACGTAGATATCGAGATGCCCATCCGCGTTGATATCCACCATGGAGACCCCGGAAACCCATCGGTCAGTCTGCACACCGGCCGATTCAGTAATATCCACAAACTGCATGTTCCCTTTATTCAGGTATAGACGACTAGTCCGCATATTTCCCGTGAAGTAAAGGTCCGTCAGCCCATCGTTGTTTATATCGCCAATGCCCACGCCCCCACCGTGATAGGTAAAGGGATAGTTGTAATTGTTCAAGGAATCGGACGAGGTAATAACATTATTAAAGGTAACACCTGTTTGGTCCGGGGAAAGCTTTTGAAAAAGGGCCGGACCATTACTGTCAGAGGAACAACCAGCGCCAAGAATTACCAGTAGGAAGATTCCCAGAAAATGCAGGATCCGTTTGTGAAAACATTTCATTAGTTATAAAACAGTTTTATCAGAATTCTTGCTTCAGTTTATCAGGGATTATTAATTATGGATTATTTCTATAGACCTGCCACCATTTAGTTGTGCTATTTCGGAGGTCCCGTCGGACCAGTGCACTTCAACTGCAGTAGGTTCACTTTGATATCCCAGAACTTGTGTAAAACTGTGCTGTGACCAATACCCTGAACCAGCCTGCAACTCCCTTAGCGGACCTTTTGTGCCATTTTCATACACTAAGCGCACCGCTGATCCAATTGCATCCCGATTGGAGGGTGGTCCCACCAACGATACCCGAATTCCAGATCGTTCAGATTGGTTTACATACAACTTTGTTGCCCCTTCATTCTGTGTGACTGCAAGATCCGGCTTTCCATCACCATCGAAATCGCTGACGGACGCTCCCCGCTGTTCGCCGTATACTTTAATGCCGCTCTCCTGTCCTTTGATCACTTTAAAGTCACCACTGCCGTCACCGTAAAGCAGTAGTCCGCGTCCTGCATCCTGCCGCGTGATGTAAGTGGGAAAAGGAAACAGGTTTTGGCTGAGGAACAGGTCTTCATTCCCGTCGCTGTTGAAGTCGGCCACACCCGCGTGAAAGACAGCAGAAAATTGGGCGTAATTGGGTAATGGCTGTGCCTCGAAGCCGTCACTGGTATTCAGAAAGAGCATATGCTGTACGGTATTAATCTCTTTGGATGGAATCTTGT
The DNA here is from genome assembly GCF_031569985.1 of Aliifodinibius sp. S!AR15-10. Classification (NCBI taxonomy): domain Bacteria; kingdom Pseudomonadati; phylum Balneolota; class Balneolia; order Balneolales; family Balneolaceae; genus Fodinibius; species Aliifodinibius sp. S!AR15-10. The sequence goes on from NZ_JAMQKA010000022.1 coordinate 65,661, forward strand.
TGAAATCCTGACCAAATATTTCATTCAGGGATGAGGTGGCATACTGCTCATGTGACCTTACATTTCGGAGTATAGAGGGAAGGGAATCAAAAGAATACAGCTTTCTACGAGGGACGTATGTCTGCAATTCTGGGCTGTAATAACTATCCACGATATCTACAGGGCCATCCATGTTGAAATCTGAATAGAACAGCTTCAACGGATGTGATTGCTCTCCGTCCTGATCCAGTTGATAAACGCTGTTCTTACCGATATTGGTGGCAACTATATCAGGACGACCGTCATTATTGAAATCACCCGTGGTTATCCCGTTCCACCAGCCTTTGCGGGAATTAAGACTCACGCTGGCACTCACATCCCGGAATCGCCCGTTGTTGTTCTGCAGCAATACCAGCGAATCCCATTGGCGGGCAATCAACAGGTCGGGATCCCCATCACGGTCATAATCCGTAAAGGTGGCCCCGGAAATCAGACCGAGCTCACTAAGCAGATCGCCGTTAGATCGGTCCAGACGGAAATGTCCCTGTTCATTCAGAAATATACGAGAACTGGCATCCCGTGGGTAATTTGCCGGATTATAACTTCCCCCCACAAAGAGATCGATATCTCCGTCAGCGTCTATATCGGCGGCAGCCATTGGGCCAGTTGTGGAGAGAATGCCGGGTATGTTCGAAAGAGATTCAAATGCTTCCTGCTCGCTAAATCGATAATGCCTGGCCGATGGCGTTCGTGGATTGCCCTGCTCAAAGTTGGCACTCCCTACAAAAACTTGGGTGCTAGGATTCCCATTCTCAGTTTCCTCTGTCCATCCTAAAATAGTAGTTTGATCTCCCGGTGCCTGCCCGGTCATTGCAGTCGGATTGATACGATTCAGGTTACCGTTGCCATCATTTTCAAAAACCGCAGTTGAGGAGCCCTTCCCGGAAGCTATGAACAGGTCATCATCGCCATCCCGGTCAAAATCGATCCATGAGATGCCGGGCCCCTGTTCACTCACTTTCAGTGGCAACATTGGCTGGACGTTGGTATCGGTGTACTGATCCTCGTGATGGGTATGCGACAAGCGTTCGGATTCATCAGCAAACACTGTCGATGCCGGTGCCATTGACTCCTCACCCTGGTTCGACTGCCCTTGTTCAGCTGAGGAGGCCTCTACCACATAGATACGATTAGCCTGCACACTGTCAATGTTACTTTGCGTGCCATCCGGCCAGTTTACAACGATTTGGTGATCAGAGCGCTGTTCATCCGCTGCAAAAAAGACCGCCGGCTGCAGACTGGATACATAATTGCCCCCAGCAACAACCTCTTTTTGCTGCACGGGTCCGGCACCATGCAGCTCAACGTTGGCGCCGATGCCCAATGTGTTGGGTGACTCGCCCTCCAGGCGAACTTCAATGCGGGGTGCAACTGCCTGGTTTTCGTAAACGGTGGCCTGTTGTCGCAGGCGGTTCATCGCCAGGTCGGGATCGCCGTCGTTGTCTAGATCGGCGATAGTCATCCCCAGTGAGATATCAGCTTCCTCGAATCCCCACTCCCTGCTTTTATCGGTGAAGGTGAGGTCGCTATTATTTTTAACAGCCTTATTAGGCAGATTTAGCTCTGGGTACTGTAACAGGTTGCCCGCTCCCCCCATCGACTGTCCCGCCTGCTGCCCCATCTCCATCTGGGTGTCGATATCCTGGTAGTCATAAGCGTGCCCGGTGGCGATGACAAGATCTTCATATCCATCCAGGTCCACATCCAAAAAGCTCGTAGCCCAAGACCATTCGGTGGCTTCTACGTTGGCATAATGGGAAATTTCGGCAAAAGTATTGTCGCCCCGATTCAGGTAGAGCGAATTTTGGTTGTACTGCGGCACGCCGTCAATCGGATCGAGGTATTCCGAATACTGCCTTTTTTGCCGTTGATGGTCGGAACTGAGCATCTCGGAAACAAAAAAATCGAGCGACCCATCTCGGTTAATATCGGAAAAATCAACTCCCATAGAAGAGTAGCTCATCGTCCGGATGGTGTTCCGTGGTACGTGGCGAAAAATGCCGTTTCCCTGGTTGATCCAAAAGCGATCCGGCGTCCAGAAATCATTGGCCACATAAAGATCCGGATGACCGTCGCTGTTTATATCCTGGAAACGAGCGGTTAATCCCCAGTCGCGCGGCAGACCCATCGGATTACCATCTTCATCCAAAAAATGCTTCTGTCCCTGTGCCTTCTCAAAGTTTCCAGATCCATCATTAAGATAAAGCGCATCACTTTCGCCATACTCATTACGGTACGATTTCCCATCGGTTTTGATAATATTGTAGTACTCATCGTAGGGTGGCAGTACAACCAGGGAATCCCCCTGCCTTCGCATCGTATTTTCACTGGAAAGCTCTTCAACGCTAAATATATCACGCGCGGTTTTAAGCTTGTAGTTTGTCACATAAAGGTCCAGGTCCCCATCTCCATCTACATCAGCCAGCGCCATCGTATTGCTTCCAAGCGATTGCCTAAGCCCGCTGTCCTCTTTCAGGCTGAAGTTCCCAGTTCCGTCATTGATATATAGCTCGTTGCTTTCCGTCATCGAAGTAATGAGCAGATCAGGGTCCCCGTCACCATCCACATCGGCAAAGGCCACGCCCGAAGAGAAGTACCCCTGGTGCGCAGCACCAGCTTGTTCGGTGATATCCCGAAACTCCATGCCACCCATATTCTTGTAAAGCTTATTGGGACCCTCCAGCTGTGCAAAATAGAGATCCACCAGGCCATCGCCATCTACATCGGCGGCTGCCACGCCTGATCCGTTCAAGTAGTTCCGGTTTTGCGAAATTCGCTCTTCCGAGATGTGATTTATAAACTGAATGTTTGTGGCAGAGGCATCCAGTTTTTGGAAGCCGGTCTCCCCAAAGTAACCCGGTGAAACTTCGGCCCAGCGATACCCTTGCTCCTGATGCCACTGAAGTTCATTATTACCTGAACAACTGATGAAAAGAACACCTACAAAAAAAGCCTGGACAATTATTTTGTACTTTGTAAATATCACACTAAAGTAATTTGTTATTTGTACCGCCAGCAGATCTATAGAGCAGAAATAAGTAATCTTTACTAAATAACGAAGACTCCATCAACTGAGGAAAAGATTGTCCCGCCGAAAGCAGCGAGACAACCGGAAGATAAATGAATATTGGGAACGTGTTTACCTGTTTAAAACACTGCAACTATTGTGGCAATGCCCTATCGGAATTAATTCCCGCGCTATGGATAAGGCGGATACCTCAGGCATTTAAAATATAGGTTTTCAATCGATAAACGCGTTATTGGTAACAAATAATATTAGCTAAAACTATCCGCCTCAACATAGGCATCTATTACGGCCTGTTCCCCTTCTTTGCCATCCCGTTCGTTACCGTGCTCCATACCCAGAATACCATCGAAGCCCTTGTCATGAACATATTTAAACACGTTTTGGTAGTTGATTTCTCCCGTTCCCGGTTCATTGCGCCCCGGCACGTCACCCTGCTGGATGTAGGCGATTACATCCCATACCAACTCCATATTGTTAATGAGATTTCCCTCGTTCTTCTGCATATGGTAAACATCATACAAAATTTTGCACGCGGGACTATCCACTGCTTTACAGATTTCATAGGTTTGATCGGAATTGCGTAAAAACAGGTCGGGCGTGTCACTTAATGGCTCTAACACCATGACCAGTCCGTGCGGTTCAAAAATTTCGGCACCTCTTCTGAGCGTTTCCACCACGTTTGCCGTTTGTACTCCAATCGGGAGACTGCGGTCATAGTTGCCCGGCACTACCGTCATCCAGGTCGCATTGACCCGCTTAGCCACTTTCACAGCCTCTTTGCACGCTTCGACAAATATTTCGGTATGCTCTGGATCTCCCATGGTAAAAGAATTTGCAGAATTCCCGCCCTTGTCGATCACAAAGACGCCCATCTGCATGCCTGACTTTGCCAGCTGCTCCCCAATCTTTTCCTGCATTTCAGGAGTTCGAGTCATCAAACCGTTGTCTTCAAAAGCCGTAAATCCAACATCAGCCATAAATTTAAGCTGATCAATTAAATTACTGCCGGCATGATGTTCAAACATCCCGAAATGGGGAGCATATTTTAGCTGAAAAGAGTGTTGGGGCGAACTTGATAAGTTTTCGAATCCCTTTAGGCTACCAGGAGCTGCCGCCATCGCAGACCCAGTTAATAAACTGTTTTTCAAAAAATTTTTCCTATCCATAACAAATAAATTTCATTAGTGCTTTACTTACCTATCTGAAAGTTATGCTGCTTCCAGATTTCTATATATAAAAAGAAGTAGGCTGAAAATTCAGCCTACTTCTAAAAATTGAGGTACAGCTATCTAATTAGTTAGAACTATAGAGAGGATTCTGAACCAACTCTTCGTTACGATTCACCTCTTCGCGCGGTATGGGATATAGATACATCTTATTCTCCCACGCCCGCTCTTGAACCTGTATTTGTTCAATATTTGAGTAGGTGTATTCGTAATACGGGTCATTAACATTATGCTCGGCCGTGAGATTGATACCAAAGGCGTTGTCATCGAGCTCATCCGGAGCAATCATCCAGCGGCGGACGTCAAAGAAGCGATGTTCTTCGTACATCAGTTCAATGCGCCGTTCATCGCGGTACTGTTCCATCAACTCTTGTCCAGATGCGGTAATATCAGGCATTCCGGCACGATCCCTGATTTTATTCAGTTCACGTCGGGCATCACCTACGTGTCCAAGTTCAATGGAAGCCTCCACATAGTTCAGCAGGATTTCTGCATAGCGGAAATAGGGCCAGGGCACTTCCTGGATCTCATTTTGATGATCCACGGCCGGATCCATGAACTTACGTACGTAATAACCGGTAGTCGTACCGTTCCAGTCTTCAATAGGACTACTCCGGGTATCCAGTCCAGGAATTGGGCTATCTGGGTTTGTCCTGTTACCAGAATTGTCGACGTTGTAGTATTCCAGGAACGTCTGAATTCTTCCTTCAGGATCCCCCGTAACATCGGCAGGCCGCTGCTGCCAATCTGCGCCATCATACATGATGTTAGCATAGAAACGTGGGTCCCGGTTTTCATAGGGAGAATCACCATAAGCGGGATCTCCGTTTTCGAACTCCTGCCAGTCAAATTCAGAGCCATCTTCCATATCGAAGTCGTCTACGAGTTCCTGAATCGGTACATTTCCACCCCAGGTGTGATAGCCGTTGGGACCGTTGTACAGCCCGTGATCGGCTTCGTTGTACTCATAGGGAAACTCCGAATTGACATTCAGACTCATGATCGTTTCTGACGTGTTATTCAGGTACATCTCCGTGTAGTTGGCTACCGGGTCCGGGTTTTGATCATAGAGTTGGTAGATCCCCATATCCATCACGGCTTTAGCAGCATCCTTGGCATCCTGCCACATCTGGGTGCGGTTGGCCCCGGAGTAGCTGATGTATTCTGGATTGCTGTATCCACCCGCCCAGCTGGGGTCATGGTAGAGATCGCTCGCTGCATAAAGCAATACGCGTGATTTAAGTGCCAGTGCAGCTCCTCGGGTAGCACGACCTACATTCTCTCCGCTGTATGTATCGGGCAGCCTGGAAGCAGCCTGCTCAATGTCAGACAAGATAAAATCTACGGTCTCTTTGAGCGTATTACGTGGTATGAGCATCTCCTCATTTTGCCCGAGTTCGTAGACTTGGTCAACCAACGGAACGCCGCCCCATTGTCGGAAGAGCACATAGTAGAAATAGGCACGCAGGAAGTAGACTTCTCCCGTCAACCGCTCTTTTAAAGCCTCGTCTTCAAACGAGGCTTCTCCAATATTGTTGAGAAAGATGTTCGCAGTGCGAATGTTACCATAAAGATCACCCCATCTAGTATGGCTCAACTCGTCATCAGTGTAAGTACCCATGTTACTTGGGCTAATGTTGGACTGTACCACATCGATCGTACCACGACCGTGGATGAATTGTGCTTCGTCTACATGGGAGGCCATCATGGTTTCGCCGAAGCCCCGGCCCATGCCCACGTACAGTTCATTTACGTACGATGTGGTTAGTGAAGGATCCTCCCAGACGTTCTCTTCCGATACCGTATCCAATGGCTGTTTGTTTAGGATAGAAGTATCACAAGCCGTCATGGCAAGGATCACAAAACAAACGAGAGTTAATCTATTAATTAAGTTCTTCATAATGATCATTTACTTTTGCTTAGAATGATACGGATAATCCGACATTGATAATTCGCTTCTGCGGATAGTACTGACCGTTTCCACTGCCAGCTTCAGGATCCATAAACTTGATCTTGCTCAATGTCAACAAGTTGAACCCGTTAGTGTAGACCCGCATATTACGCAGGCCAACCCGACTGAGTAGCTCATCTGGCAAGTTGTATCCTATCTCTACAGTTTTGAGGCGAATATAATCTGTCTCCTCAAGGAAGTAAGTATTGGCATTACTGGCCCAGTATTCATCACCACGGTTCCAGGTTCTTGGATCTGTGGTGCTTGGACGGTCAGGAGAACCATCACCGTCAAGATCACCGATCCAACGGTTATCCGCGAAGTCAGCACGGAAGTTTCCTATTTCACCAGACTCCGTTTGAGTATACACGACCCCGCCAGTTGCCCCCTGGAAGAAGACTGTGAAATCAAAGTTTTGATAAGAAGCTGAAAGCTCCAGTCCACCAGTGAACTTCGGGACATCAGTTTTATCAATGCGTTTGCGGTCGTCGGCAGTTATTTCACCGTCGCCATTGATGTCTTTAAATATTACATCACCCGGACGTGCACCATCCCAGTGAGCAGAGTTGTCAACCTGTTCCTGGGTCTGGTAAATTCCATCGGCGATGTAGTAAAGATCGGTAAACATCGGGTGTCCGGTGGATTGCTGCCACTCGGGTGCACCAGGTGCTTCATCCCAGAATTTAATCTCGTTAAGAGCGTAGGTACCATTGAGGGTTACATCATAGAAGAAATCATTTCCTACCTGGTTGCGATAGGTAATGGAACCATCATATCCCCAGCTCCGGACCTCACCAATATTTTCACGTGGAAGTGTAAGGCCTGAGGTTTCCGGTACGGAAGCATTACGCCACCAGAGAATATCCTCTCGCAGGTAATCGTAGTAATCAAACGTCAACGAGATGTTTTCATTAAGCATCGTTGCATCGATACCGATATCAAGCTGGTTGGCAACTTCCCAGGTCACCTGAGGGTTTGGCACACGTGTTTGATAAATGGAGGGTTGAATTGATCCGCCACCCATTACGCGTCCGTCACCGAAGCCATAAGGGGCGAGGTATTGGAAAGGTTCAATACGGTCATTACCAGTTTGTCCCCAGGAACCACGCAACTTCAATTCGCTGATGAAGTCTATGTTCTCAGAAAAGAACTCCTCTTCAGAAAGCCTCCATCCAACTGAAAATGCAGGGAAGAAACCAAACCGACCTTCTTCAGGAAAAATATATGATCCATCATAACGACCGACAAATTCGAACAGGTACTTGTCCTGGTAGTCGTAATTAACACGAGTGAAGTAATTCAGCCGTGCACCGTGAGAAGCACTCCCGTCATTGTCTTTTTCAGAATCTCCGCCAGCAAACATTTGGTCGACCTGGTCGGAAATGTAGAAACGACGGAATGCATTAAAGTAATTATTACTGAATCGTGTTTGCTCAGTACCCAAAAGAATACTACCCGTGTGATCACCAAAATCACGTTGATATTCAGCAACAAGGTTTAACAGTACATTGTAGCCTTCGCTGGACTCTTCGAAGAGTCTTGGTTCAGGGAATCCGCGTGGAGCACCAGTAAGAAACTGTTCTGGATCTGCATTATCACCAGCGTTCTCATAGCCGGAACGATCAAACTGGTACAGCGTCCATGGTGTCTGCCAGTTCTTGACTGACTGGAAGTTTTTATCATAACTAACATTTGCTCGCACACCCAAGCCATCTACACCTGGAATGTCAATATCGACACCAAGATTACTCTGGAAAAAATACCGCTCATCGTCGGAGTAGCCCGTTTCAGGGGTAGCAGCTACAACCGGGTTGGTTCCATTTTCAATATCTGGACCCGGAAGGCCATTGGGCCATCTTGCCGGCAGGTGTGGTTTACCACGCATGGTAAATCGAAAAATAGAGCCAGCTGAACGGTTGGGGAAGTTCCTATCTTCCAAACGACCAGAAACATCAAATCGAAGATTGATGAAATCATTTATCGTTCCATCAATGTTGCTTCGGAAGTTGTACTGGTTATAACGAGTTGCACTATTCTCATAGAATCCATCCTCAGTTAAACCTCCAAATGAAAGATAATAGCTCACGCTTTCATTTCCCCCGGAAACCGACATATCCGCCTTGGTCTGATACGACATCGGTTTCAATACTTCTGAGAACCAGTCGGTATCAGGATAAAGCCAGGGATCGTAATTTGGATTTCCATACTTCTGGATATCATCCTCGCTATAACTTAACGGACGACCACGATAATGATCAATCTCATTGAGCATGCTAAGGTATTGCTGAGCATCGGCCATTTCCGGTAGGCGTGTTGGCTGGTTAAAACCCTGATTGAATTTAAGATTAAACTGGGGCCCGCCTGCTCCGCTTGTTCCACGCTTGGTCGTAACCAGGATAACACCATTCGCAGCCTGTGATCCATAGATAGCTGCGGTAGCATCTTTAAGAACACTAATGCTTTCAATATTTTCTGGATTCAGACGCTCAAGCCCACCAGAGCGATTGGGGACACCATCGATTACAACCAACGGTTCGTTGGTATCGAGGTCGTCTCCACGATCATCATCCAGCGTTGAGTTACCGCGAATACGAATAGTAGAGCCATCGTAGCCCGGCTCACCACTGCTGTTTACGGTGACCAATCCTGGAATGCGTCCACCCAGTGTATTCGAGACATTACTGGTTGGCACTTTTTCAAGATCTTCACCGCCTACAGCACTAACTGAACCGGTCAACGTTTCCTTCTCTCGCTCGCCATAACCAACAACAACAAGCTCTTCACCTGAAACTGTCTGTGGCAGCATTATCACATCTATTGAGGTTCGGCCATTTATAGCAACTTCCTGTCGCTGGAAACCTACAAATGAAAATACGAGCGTATCCTGCAGTGAAGGTACGCCGAGCTCCCATGTACCATCGGCTCCAGAAGTAGTACCTGTTGTAGTTCCTTTTACCAGGATGTTTACACCAGGCAGCGTTTCTCCCTGGTTGTCAACAACCTGGCCGCTGACAGTTTCAAGTGCTTGTTGTTCGGTATTTTCCGGCTCTGACTTAACAATGCCGAAAAGACGGTTATCAAGCTGTTTTAGTGCAAGCGGATATTGGTGAATAACCTCTTGTACACCTTTCATAATGCTGTTTTTCGTCAGAACGACTTCCTTATTAATACGCTTTGATTCGAGCAGCCGATCCTCATAGAGGAATACAACATTATACTTGCTTTCAATATCAGCAAGTGCGTCGCTTAACAGTGTACCCGACTCAACCATATGTATTTTTTTCTGGCTGTTCAGAGTAAACACATTATCAATCTCGTCCTGTGCTATCGCGCCCGGCACCACCATGCTGACCACAATGAGGACGCTAAAAATAAATTTGAGTATTTTCATAATCCCTGAGTTTAGTGCTTTAACATTGTATTTGTGGTTAGTATTTGATCATTTCTGTTACAGTTTGCGATAGTGACCCCCTTTTGTTGTTAATGTTTGTTTCCAAAAAAGACCGTGCCTTCAGACAGTGAAACCTGCTCACCCATTACCTCAGAGAGGGATTGTGTCAAGTGCTCAAGGTCCTTCAGCTTTATTGTACCGGTCAATTTTCGTGTATAAAGTTCTTTGTTGTTTACAACTACCTCTACGCCAAATGTCCGTTCAATTCTATAAATGAGATAAGAGAGCGGCGAGCTGTCCAGAGTAAGTTGATTATCAATCCAGGACGTAAAAACCTCAAGATTTGGGTGAGGTTTAATTTCAACTGTTGACATTTCATTACTGAAATGAGCCAGTTCATTGGGCTCCATCAAATGCTTATCTGAAGCCAGGCTGCTCTTATCACTTTTGGTTCTTCTTTGAATGGAAACCTTACCCTCCTCTAGTCCTACACGCGTATCCTTTTCACCACTGGCAACTACAAACTTGGTACCCATCACTTCAATAACTCCATCATCGGTAATCACTTTAAACGGAGGTTCTTTTCCATTTTCCCTGCTGGCTATATCAAAATAGGCTTCCCCCTCCAGGTATACTTCGGTGACATTTCCCCTAACCCACCCCGCGGGATAGGTAATTGAAGAGTTGGCATTCAGGCGTATTGTAGATCCATCAGAAAGGGCGATTGTTTTTTGCTGTTGATATTCGGTCTCAATGGTTTTCCATTCAATTTGAGCCGGCTCTTTTTGTGGGGAGGTAGTCGTTTCCTGAATCAGATAGGTTGTAATACCTGTAACAGCAGCTACAAGAATGGCTGCTGCAACTTTAAATATCCAGTGACTTTTTGAATCGCGTGAAGGAGGTGTGATGCCAAAATTTTCGATGGCATTATTTTTATTTATTCGCTCTTCGAGCTCATCCCACTCCTCGCCTATATCTTGGTTGTTCGCATGGACGAAGTCCATCCCAAGAATTTTTTCCTGGGCTTCTTCAGCAAGCTTTTTATTGCGGGGAGACTCTTTGATCCAGTTATCCCAGGTTTTCATTTCCCGGGTGGAACCTGTTCCCTTGACCCACCTGATAAAAGATAAATTGTTAGCCAGTTGTTCTGTCGAAGAATCCTGCATTGTCTAGAACAGCGTGCCGAAAAACTTTTCCTATTTTACGATTATTACGATTACATAATAAAGAGCCTCAATAGATTGGTTTGTAATGGGGGTTCTTTTAAAGAATATAGGAATCGCTAAAATCACTGTTTAAAGGGGATAAAGACATATTTTTAGCTATATATCTTGAATCGGAATACACTTACCAAGTAAAAATCTTCGAAGTCATGGATTTTCTTGTTCTTGGTTTGTGTATCTCCCCCAAATTTTTATGAAGAATTTATAATGACTTTCCCAGGGTATTTAATTTGACACTATCGTGACTTCAGCTGGTGCCAACCCTTCCGAGGTGGCCCTGAGATTGATAGTCCCTTTTTCCCCATTTGACTGTATTACGATACGTGCCTTTCCCTGGTATACTTTTCGATGATCTGCTTTATACGGTTCCAGGCTGTTATGGTTACTGCTACCCACCCCGATGTTCTTACCTGCTCCGTCCAGTTCAAAATTGATCATATTCTCAGCAGATGGAACAACAGCGCCGTCTTTATCAGTGACCAACACCTGAACGCTGGAGATATCCTTCCCGTTGGCCCGGATTGTAGAACGGTTGGGGTTTAGTACAATCTGACTGGGTTCGCCGGTAGTTATGAGTTCATATGTTGCCACTTCCCGGCTGCCATTCCGAGCTACCGCGTGAAGCTTTCCGGGTTCATACGATACTTTCCAACGGAGGATATGATTATCAGCATCCGCCGTGCGGCGTACACCCTGAGACTCTCCGTCCAGGAACAGTTCAACCTCTTCAGCATTGGAATAGGCGATCACTTCTACCTCATCTCCCCGGTATTCTTCCCAATTCCAGTGCGACTCAATATCAGCCCAGGGGCCCTCTTCCGATGGATCAACGGCCGCGATATAGACCATTGGCTCATCAGACCAAAGGCTCTGCCGGAAATAGAACCCCGGTTTCTTTTCGTTGCTTAAACTGACAAGCCCCGATCCGCTGCTTCGGTTCGGGAAACGCCCCGCCTCACCCATGTAATCGACGCCCGTCCAAAGAAACTGTCCCGGGATGTAATCATTATTCTTAACTGTAAGCCAGGCTTCATAGGAATCGCCGTTCTCACTGCCAATAATTTTGCGATCCGGGAATTGCTTGTGATCATCTTCATAATACTCCTCCTGGTAGTTATAGCCCACCACATCAAGTACAGCAGCATAGCCCGTTTTATTTGCCAGCGGTGTGTTGGCTACAGCTGCGGTAATCGGTCGCGTGGGATCGATCTCCTTGACATAGTCATACAGTTTGCGTGCAATTTCTGTGACATTGTATCCGCTCGGCCGCCACGGCTGGTATTCATCGCGATAGGGATCCGTATATGGATCGTTGGGATAGTCAACCTCATTACCAATGCTCCACATAATTACAGACGGGTGATTACGGTCTCTCCGAACAAAATCCTGGATATCACGCTTGGCCCATTCCTCGAAAAAGTCGCTGTAGCCGTGCTGAGAGTAATACTTTGTGAGCCCCGCAGCCCCCTCTTCCTGTCCTACATTCCACCCCTGTATCCATTTCTTTTTGCCGATCTCCCACTCATCAAAAGCCTCGTTCATCACAAGAAATCCCATCTCATCGGCCAGGTCCAACAGCTCCGGTGCAGGTGGATTATGACTGGTTCGGATAGCATTGGCTCCCATCTCTTTCATCAGCACCAGTCGATCTCTCCATTCCTGAACCGGTACCGCAGACCCCATGGATCCCGCATCGTTGTGGAGGCACACGCCCTTGATCAGCATCGATTGCCCATTCAAGAAGAAGCCCTCCTGGGCATCAAAGCGATAAGTGCGAACCCCAAAGCGTGTCTCTTGCCGATCGGACAGCTCTCCATCTCGCCGTATCTCGGACACATGGCTATACAGGTGGGGATTTTCCGTAGACCACAGATCCGGGTTATTGACCTTAAATTCTTGGTCTACTTTCCGTTTTGAGTTGGGTGGGATAGTTATCTCGTCCTCTGTTTCCCCAATCTCACTCCCGGGGTCTTCAATTGAGCTTCTTACTTCAACGGTCTGCTCTTCATCTGAGTCGTTCACTACCGTTGTGGTAACTCGTACTACCGCTTCATCCCCGGTTACTTCAGGAGTTCGTATGAAAGTACCCCACTGTCCCAGATGTACCGGGTTTAGTACCTTCAGCCAAACCTGGCGGGTAATGCCACTGCCGGTGTACCAGCGCGCGTCGGCAAAGTTGGTATGATCGACTTTGACCGCAACTACATTAGGGGTATCACCATAATTCAGATGCTCGGTCAAATCATAACTAAAGCTGATAAAACCAAAAGGCCGCTTCCCCAGGTACTCGCCATTGATCCATACTTCTGAGTTTTGATAGACCCCGTCGAAAAGCAGTTGAATCCGTTTGCCTTTAATATTTTCCGGAAGTTCAAACGTTTTCCTGTACCACCCGATGCCGCCCGGAAGATATCCCTGTCCACTGGCGAACTCCCTGCTGAACTCCCCCTCAATGCTCCAGTCGTGTGGCAAATCCAGGCTGCGCCACTCGCTGTCATTAAAAGAGATGAATTCCGCACCGTGAACCTCCCCGAGATGAAATTTCCATCCGGCATCAAAATTCCTCTTTTCCCTGGCGGGCTGGCCGAAAAGAGCAGTTGCTAAAAAAAGAATAAGTACAGCGGTGATGGTTGATACCTGGCATATACGCATGGTGGTCCCCTTTTATTGGATTAATTGGAAATTTCAGCTTGTTACGTCATAGTTTGATGGTATTACTACGATTAGCCAATGCCGCGAGGAAGCATTGGCTGATCGCTATATTATGATGCAATATCCTGTCCTGAGCGCACAGAGTGCTGGAATACTTGCTCCCTGCATCCATCCCGTCCTGTTCGGAACATCGCATTTTGATTTAGCTTACTCTGCCGGTGTCAATTGAATAGCAAACCCACCAGCAGATGCCATGCTCAGATTCAGGATATCATCCGATTCCACAATTTTATTTGAGATTAAAACCTGTTTGGGATTTTCCCCCGAATCTGCCGCATCCCTGTAGATCGTAGCTGCATATCTCCCCTCATCCAGGAAAGAAAGGGGCACTGACGTCGCTCGCGGATCCTCGTTGGTCATCCCGCCCACAAACCACTGGTCTTCATTTCGCCGTGCTATGGTGATATACTCCCCGGGTTCTCCATCCAGGACCTTGGTTTCATCCCAGGTTGCCGGTACATTCTTTATAAATTCAAATGATGGTTCTCCCCGGTAGGCCGAAGGGTGATCTGAAACCATCTGGAACGGTGATTCATACACAACGTACATCGCAAGGTGGTGTGCCCGCGTCCCCATAACCATGGGATTCTGCATCCGAGGTTTGAACTGCTCCCTGGTAACATTATCAAAACCGCCGGGCGTGTAATCCATCAGGCCGGTAAGCATGCGGGTAAAAGGAAGCATAACATGACTTCCGGGGTTATCCCGCCGGCCTGCTTTCGACTGTTCCATCCCAACGACCGCCTCATACCCCAACACGTTGGGCCATGTTCGCTGTATCCCTGTTGGTTTGGTGGAACCATGGTAATCCAGCATCAGATGGTGTTTTGCTGCTGCCTCAGCTGTTTTATAATAAAATTCAATGCCCTCTTGGTCGTCTCGTTCAACGAAATCGATTTTAATCCCGGCCACACCCCAGTCCTCAAAAGTGGCAAACGCCTCCTCCATCTGGTCACGTACGGCAGTATAGTATGCCCAGACCCAAATTTTAACCCCTTTGGATGTAGCATATTCCACCACTTCAGGTACGTCCACGCGGCCATTAGGTTCCGTCAAATCATTCCCCGACCAGCCTGCATCAATCAGCATATACCGAAAACCGGATTCTGCTGAAAAGTCGACATAGCGCTTCATATTTTCGGTGGTGTATTCCGACTCTCCCTCCGCATTCAGGCTGCCACTCCACCAGTCCCATGAGGCCTTCCCCGCCTCAATCCATGACGTGTCATCAATCCTGGAAGGAGGATTTAGGCTTGTCACCAGATTGCTCTCAATGAAGCGGCCGGGATGGTCGGCAATCATTATCGCTTTCCAGGATGTCTGGATCGGTAGCTGTTGACGGATTACGACTCCCGGGTTCTCCAGCTGCTGGGCCAGGCTGGTCTCAAAACGGTAGCCCGTCCATCCGCCTGTGGGACGAAGGTAGGCAGCGGCATAGTTTTCCAGGTCGGCATCAATGATGGCGGTCCACGCAATGCCCGGCAGATCCAACAGGATCGGGAGCCCGATCAAAATATCTTCAGGGGCAGAAACCCCGCCCTGGTTACCGAGTCCCGAGATGGGCAGCTTATGAAATTCTCCCTCATACATCGATTCAAAATGTGGCAGCATCAGGGCGTATGCCATGGCATCATCAACAAATCGGAATTCTGTGTGCTCATCCGCCAACGTAACCTCATTAGTACCGCCCTGTTCAGGGAGAATATATCGCAGGGCTACGCCGTCATCATATGCCCTCAGATCAATTTCATAGTTAAATTCCGGGTTATCATTAGTTGTTAGCTCTACCTTCAGGCTATTATAGGTGTCGTTTACCGAGCTGCTTCGGCCTGTCACCAATGTGTATGAATCGGTATTGTCGCGTGAATGGGTGGCATCTGTAATTCTTACATTTGTTCCAAGGGGCTCCTCCCTGCCCTCAAGTTCCAGGTTTAGAGCGGAGGGCTCGATAACCTGCATGCCCTTGTATGAAACGGAGTATACCAGTTCCCCTTGTGCAAATACCGAGTCCGGTGAGTGATAAGTAAAGACGGTAGCTTCAATATCTCCCCCTGGAGAGGTCACCGAATATCGGTCAGATTGTGAAAAAGTTGTTCCCGGCAGCCAGGTTACTAAGCTGATTATTCCAATAATTATATAAATGCTATTATCCCCTGTGACTTTGCTCATCTAATTGATTGTTGGTTTAGATTATGGTCATTAAGCTGACCCTGCCTAGTAAAAAGTTGGACGGGTCCGTCATTGTTCGCCACGACAATTAAAAAGCCTTCACCTGAAACTGAATTTAGAATACCCATTTTCCTGGCATTCAATGGAGCAATAAATCCACTTTGGAAAGGTGAAACAGGCCGGAAGTTTCCGGTGCCATCCCCCAACAATACCAGGCCGTTGCCGGCATCATTTCGTTCCGTTTCGGGTTCCGATTCATAAAGATTCCCTGCTATTATAAGATCGAGGTATCCATCACTGTTGATGTCCCGGGAAATCATGTCCTGTATAGAAGAGAACTGGACTTCAACCGGCAGCTCAGATACTATAAAAGGTTCTTCATTACCAGGATTTTCGATATAGACACTGGCAAAAGAATCAACTTGGTAGTGCAGTGCGTCCCTGATTCCCCCGCTACCGATAACACCTTTAACTTCCGCTTCAGCGTAGGCTTGGTAGGTTTTGAAGAGATATCGTATTCCCGAAATACCCTGTTCAAATTTTGCCCTTCCCTGATAAGGTATGTGATTCCCCTCCTGTTCCACGGCAAACAACAGGTCAACACTTTGGTTTCCATCAAAATCATCGGCAAACACTTCAAACTTTTCATCTTCGTCGGCAGGATAGTCAGAGTTCTGGCCCAGGTTGCCAGCTATAAAGTCTAGATCTCCATCATTGTCGAAATCCCCGGCTTCTATACTGTACCACCATCCCCTATTCGATGCCATCCCCTTTGACTCCGTAACCTCTGTAAACTTCCCGTTGTTATTTTTATAAAACCGGACCGGTTGCCAAATGCCGGTAGTCACAAGGTCCAACTGCCCATCCCCGTTAAAATCGCTCCATATGGCGTCCGTAATCATGCCGGGCTCAACAAGATCCGGAGCAACGGTGCTGGTAACATCGGAAAATGACCCTCCGTCATTACGTAAAAGATAACTTTTAGCCGGTTCTGGATACCGCCCCGGCACCAGTCGTCCACCCACAAAAAGGTCCAGGTCTCCATCTCCGTCAACGTCTCCGGGTGAAACGGTACCACTGCTGGTAAACATCATCGGCAGAGCGGAATGGTTTCGTATAAACTCCCCGTCACCTGCATTATAATACAGTCGATCCTGTAAAAGATCGGAAGCGGGCGAAAACTCGTATCCTCCACTGGCCACGTAAAGATCGAGGTCACCATCACCATCGGCATCAAACAATGTGGCATCGACATCCTCATATTGGGCATCTGCGGTCCATGGTTCTGAGCTCGCTGCTCTTGTAAAACTGCCATCACTTTGCTGAAAAAATATGGCTCCCGCCTGACCGGTTGCTCCCCCGATGTAGATATCCTCTAACCCATCCCCATTGATATCGCCTGTAGCCAGGGCCGGACCCATCTTAGAAAGCTGATGCGGCAGCAATGGCTGCGTGGCGTAGTCATTATACTCATTCTCCTGGTGCTGGAACTCAAGACCGGACTCCCCGCTCCGGTTGGCAAATAGTTTATTGCCTGCTTCAAACCGCAAGGGATAACTGTTGGGCTTTGTAGCATTACCGTAATCAAGGATTAGCTCCTGGTCAACAGCAATCCCGGTCAACAACTGATACCGTCCATCGGGCCAGACAACCTCCAGTGAATCCACCATCTCATTTTTCCCAAGCCCAAATATCAGCTTCTGATCCATGGTGGAAGCGAACCCACGGTACGGTGAAAAATATTGGTGTTGTTTTTCGCCACCTTGTGTCAGCACAACCTGGGCTCCAATGCCTGCCGGGTTGCTGCCCGGTCCCTTGAACCTGATGGAAAGGAAGTGATTCTGGCTCAAGGTATCAGCCTGGTTTTGATAGATAAAAGCTTCCCCTTCCAAATTATTGATGACCATATCCAGGTCCCCGTCATTATCAAGGTCGGCCTGGGACGCACCGTAGGAATAGCCGATATCATCCAGTGCCCATGCCTCCGATTTATCGGTAAATGTCAGATTCCCGTTATTTTGGTACACGTAATTGGGAAGTTCGTAGCTGTAAAGGTCAGCCAGTGCCTTTTTTTCCCGTTCCTCCACAATATCCGGACTCCCAAACTGGCGGGCGTTGTTCATCATCTCTATGTAGTCAAAATCATTTGTGGCTTTCAGATACCCATTCGTGATCATGATATCCTTAAACCCATCGTTGTCATAGTCACCGAACAGCGCACTCCAGCTCCAGTGGGTACGGGCTACTCCTGCCAGGCGGGCGATCTCACTAAACACCAGGTCACCATTCTCCTTAATTCCGTTGCTCAGCTGCAGCGTATTAAAATTGTACTGGTAGTGGAATCCACTGGAACGCATCTCTGTAAAGTGATCGTAATTGTCGGCCCCGGTAATCCTTTTTTTCTGTGTATAACTTTCCGGCATCATGTCGGCTTGCAGGATGTCCGGCCAGAGATCGTTGTTAAAATCAGCAATGTCGACTCCCATCCCCGCAAAACTGGTATGCTTGAGGTAAGCTTTGGTTTTATCGCTGAAGGACCCATCCTGGTTATTGATATAAAGGACATCATCCGGAAGGATGTCATTTGAAATGTAGATATCAGGCCAGCCGTCCCGGTTTATATCCGATATGGCCACACCAAGCCCAAACCCGATCTTTCGCAATATCCCCGCTTCACGGGTTACATTTGTAAATGTCTCATCGCCGTTATTCCGCAGCAGCTGATCGTAACTGGCCGACGTTTGGCCCAGCAGGATTGACTCATTCCGGGCCACTTCATTTCGGACAAAGTCGGCAGGCGAACTATTCAGCAGGTAGAGGTCCAGATCGCCGTCTCGGTCATAATCAAAAAAAGCAGAGTGTGTGGTATATCCCCGACCAGCTACATTATATTTCGCAGCCGATTCCGTAAACGTGTTGTCCCCATTATTGATAAACAACAAGTTCCCCTGTTCTTCTACCGTGGTATTGCCCAGTGGCGCAACTGAGACATAGATATCCAGCAATCCATCAGTATTAATATCCACCATGGAAACCCCGCTGGCCCTGGTAGATGTTTCTACCCCTGCAGATTCGGTAATGTCTTCGAATTGCATATCCCCGTGGTTTAGGTACAGGCGACTGGTCACCAGGTTGCCGGCAAAATAGATATCCGGGAGACCGTCATTGTTAATATCTCCCACCCCAACACCTGCACCATTATATAGAAAAGGATAGTGGTGAATGTTCAGGGTGTCATTAGTTTGGATTACGTTATTGAATGAGACCCCCGTTTGGTCAGACGATAACCTTTTAAAAAGAGGAGTTTCGTTGTCCCCGGTGCATCCCCCAAAAATGAGAACACAGATCAACAGAAAACTTAGATTACGTATCTTTTTGTACATACAAAGCTTGCAAAAAAATTGAAATGACTATTTCCCACGAATTTGAAAGACTAATGGATAGTTTACAGACCTTGGTAATGTTTTAAACCATCAGCATTGGAGAGCCATGGGAACTCTGCCATCCATTTATTTCACTATTGTTTTTTCTTTTTGAATCGAATAAAAACCCACCGTGGGCAAACCCATTAAGTCCCTTTTTCCAACTCTAAATCTTTACCCACACAATAGGATCGATATTTTCACCTATTTAATTTATTAGGATAACCCTTTTTTTCAGTATAATGTGATCGGTAACATACTGCAAATCGAATGTATAAAATTAATACACAAAAACTGAATCGAAGTGATCTTTTTTACAGATATTATCCAGTTGGGAGTACAAAGATCACTTTCGTAGTCACAGTAACCAAATACAAATGTCATGATGGGATTTACTACACAGGGGTATTTCAAGTCTAATTTATTTATTCTTTTATGCGCAGGTATGTTAGCCACAACGCTATTTTTCAACCCACAATCTGTGGCTTACGGTCAGGACAACATCTCTACTGTAAAGCTTTCGGAAGTGCGAATGCGCGATGCCAACGTCCTGCCTGATAAGGAAACGGGCACCTACTATATCACATCTTCAGCTCGAAATGCGGGTGTTCGTGTTTACACCAGCAAAGACCTGGTCAACTGGGAGGGGCCACATATTGTATACCGGACGCCGGATGAAATGTGGGGCAAAGATGTGGAAATCAATAGTATCTGGGCCCCGGAGATGCACAAATACAAGGGTAAATACTACCTGTTCCTCACCTTCAGCTCCAGCAAGGAGTTGCCCGAGCAGTGGGACGAATGGTTTCAATGGCTGCCCCGTGTCAGGCGGGCCTCCCAGGTGTTGGTCAGCGACTCTCCTCTCGGTCCTTTTGAGCCATTTTCCAATGAGCCTACGCTGCCAAAGGATATGATGACGCTCGACGGCACCCTGTGGGAGGAAGACGGTAGGCCTTACATGGTCTTTTGCCAGGAATGGGTGCAGGTGGTAGACGGTTCTATCTCCATGGTCCAATTAACAGAGGACCTGTCGGAGACTGTTGGTGACACCAAGGTTCTTTTCCGTGGTAGCGCCGCCCCGTGGGCCCCGATGTCGACTGATCATGGAATTGGCAGCTGGGTAACCGATGCCCCGTGGCTGTACCGCAGTAAATCGGGCAAGCTGTTTATGCTCTGGTCGGGATACAATGATGGCGTCTACACTTCAGGAATAGCCATTTCTGATTCAGGCAAGCTGGCCGGTCCCTGGAAGCAGCAGGCCGAGCCTGTGTACAGCGATGACGGCGGGCACCCCAGCCTTTTTACAACCTTTGATGGCACACTGATGATGGCCCTCCACTCCCCCAATTCGGATACCGAACGGATGCACCTTTTTGAAATGGAGGACACCGGGGAGACCCTGAGGGTTGTCAGAGAGTTTACGGGCGGGGAATAGCTAATCTTCAAATGAATAAATTCATCTCCTTTCATACGCCTGCCATTGCAGGTTTAAACGAATGAGGCTTTGTGGCTGAAGAAGTCGGGCACTCGGTGTCAAAAATTGCAGGAAATGGGATGCAGAGCGTCAGTCTGGGGTCCCGCCGAGAGCGACGGTACCAGGTAAGAGGAACTGACCGAATACTATCTGGTACCTCGGAATACCCTGAGATGTAAGTAGCCAGAGTTTGGCATAAGAATCACTCAAAATAGCAACTGCCATCGCGAGGAGGCATTATACATACTTGTTGGCTCAACGATGAGGTCAAAGTGGCGATCTCCCCGTCCGTTTTTTGTTTACCCACCGGGGGATGGTCACTTAATCCTTCGCAATGACAGGCTTTATCTCGAACTGACGTTAAGTAATAACCTTAATGCCCATCAAGAAATGGAAGAACTGTCTCGCTAAAAACAGGTGGTTCCTGGATCTTTAGATCATGTGATGCTGCCGGTATCACCACTCGTTCATTATCCGGTAAACACCGCTCAAGGGCATCGTTAATTAACCTAAGGAATGTTGGACTTATTTCTCCGTCTACTAATAAAGTCGGTATATTAATTTTCTGTGCCTCTTTGCAGGAAAAGGCGGGAAAGAAGTCCACACCTTTAGCGTTCATGCTATTCATTTCGCCCATTAATTCGTGAGCATTTTCCAGCATAGAGATATGAGCGATAATCGGCATTTGCTCATATGACCCGTCTCCCAAAACACCATTTACAAAAAGTCGAACTCCTTCTTCAATTCCTCCCTTTTCAAATGCTTTGTGAGATGGTCTGATTGAATTTTGAATGAAGTTTTGAAATACCGTTTTCCCCTCGGTTGAGGATACTAGTGTCATTACCACTTAATTCGTGAGGTACTCTTTTCCATAGGTCCAGTTGAATGGTTTTGCGTTCTTCTGGTTATAGTCTTTGATGTAGCTCATGAGTTGATCGACCAGCTGCTGCCGGGA
>NZ_JAMQKA010000023.1:0-85122 GCF_031569985.1 Aliifodinibius sp. S!AR15-10
CGCCGGACGATCGATGCGTTCACCAAAGCGCACAATAAACAGGCCGCTCCCTTTGAATGGAAAAAGAAGTTCGTCAAACCGGGAAAGCTGTCGGATAATTACGCTGATTTATGAATCTAAGTACTAGATAGGTGTTTTATGAATAGAATGACATTCTCTTCCATCCTGTTGGCAGTAATTTTGTTGGGGCTTGGTTCACAGAATGCCTGTGCCCAATATGAGATTACGGTAACGGCCGGCGCCTATGACAGGATGGGTAGCGTTGTCTCTTTTACTCTACCGGATGACGTGGAAGCCGGAACCTACACGCTGCAGAGTGAATCTGGAGAGTCAGCTGTATTGCAGGTAGACGAGCAAAACAGGGGTTCATTTATCCTGGATGAACTTTCTGCAGGATCGAGCAGAACGTATACGCTCGATCTTGATGCCGCAACTGCGGGAGATAATACAGTGCACTCTTCTTATGATCATAACACAATTACCTTTAGTGACGGTCAGAGTGAGGTGCTTTCCTATTACTATCGGCAGAACGAGCTGCCGGAAGGTATGCACGAGATGTATCATCAGGCTGGCTACATTCATCCTGTTTTTTCACCAGACGGGGTGCCGTTGACTAACCACCTGGACCCCAAAGTGCATACGCACCACTATGGAATCTGGGCAGCGTGGACCAACACGGAGTTCCAGGGACGTACGCCTGATTTTTGGAATCCGGATCGATTTACCGGTCGCATTGATCATGCCGATTCGGTTGAGACAGCATGGGAAGGGCCCGTGCATGCCGGCTTAACGGCGATGAACTACTATGTTGACATCTCGAGTTCTGCCCCGGTAATCGCACTCAACGAAAAGTGGAAACTCGTAATCTACGATACGCCGGAGAGCAGCAATTACCATGTGTTCGACCTGGTATTGACGCACACCACAAATACGGCCCAGCCTCTTGTATTGCCGGAGTACCGGTACGGGGGGCTCGCATTCCGCGGGCACGCTGAGTGGGATAATCCCGAAAACGTAACGTTCCTGACATCCGAGGGGAATGACCGGAGCAACGGGAACGAGACCCGGGCGAGATGGGCCCATATGGGAGGCCTTGTGAAAGGACAGCGGGCAGGGATCGCCGTGTTGGGACACCCTGATAACTTTCGGGCGCCACAGCCTATTCGAGTCCATCCCGAGACACCGTACTTTGTCTGGGCCCCGATGCAGCTCGGTGAGATGAAAATAGAACCGGGATCGCCATACGTTATGCGTTACCGGTTTATTACACATGACGGAAAGCCAGATCCAGAAAAATTAGAACGCCTCTGGAGGGATTACGCCTATCCGCCGGGCGTAAGCGTGAGAAGGTAGAACGTAATTATACGGTGAAGAGTTAAGTAATAAAGAAAATCAGATAATTTTTGTTTTAAAAAAATGTTTAATAGTAATTCAGAATCGAATTTTTTGTTTACCGGTAATTTCAATAAGTCTGGCTGGGTATGGCATCTGTGTTTAGCGGGTTGTCTCGTTTTAATGGTCAGTTGTAGTTCCAGTGATGAGGATATCATCACAGAGCAGAATTTTAATCCCGAGGAAATTGCCCCTTTTGTTGAGCCTGATTTCCCTTTTATAACCACATCGGTGGATGCACGCGAGCTGGGAGAAAGCTTTCCGAATGATAACATCACTCCTCGATGTCTTGCTCTTCGCCTGGGTTCTGAAGCTTATGCCTGTTTCGATACAGATATGCTGCGCTGGTCGGTGGCCTGGACTGGTGACTTCCTCCCGATGGTTACGATGGGCCAGATATCCTATCGCGACTTCCACAACAAGGATAATGAGATCCCACTGATTGCAGGAGATCCACAGATAGCAACCGGGCTCTATCCCGGATGGATGGGAGCTGAACCCGAGTTTACGGATCCACGTCCCCCGGCGCCCAACCCGGATGGACCTTCCTGGGGACCGCTACCCCTGGAACTCGGCCGCTATAACGGGTTATATATGGATGGTCAGGAAGTCCTCCTCTCATACACGGCCCAAAACACTGATATTTATGAGAAGCCCGGTGTGGTGAGTACAAATGGAGTAAAAGCTTTTACAAGAACATTTCAAGTCGACAGCCCGGGGCAAGCGCTCTCTCTCGCTGCTGCTGAAGTTGCAAACGGTACGAACAGTGAAGTGAGCGGGAATACAGCATTAATTTACCAAGGTGAAGAACAGGATACTGTCACAGTCATCGGCCTGGCGGGCGATACACCGGGAGTTGAGTTGGAGGTTACAGGTAACCGGTATGCTACGGCCAACTTGTCTGCAGCTGATAGCAACGTCAATTTTACTGTTGTACTTTGGAAAGGTCCTGCCGGAGAGGTTGAACAGTTTGATCAGCTGCTTGCTCAAGCTGACACCAATATTGACCTGGCGGAATTCAAGAATGGTGGCCCGGCGCGCTGGTCTGAAACCGTCCATACCCGGGGACAGCTTGCACCGGATACTGCAGCTTATGTCATCGACCGCCTGACGCTGCCGATTCCCAACCCGTGGAAACGAAATGTTCGCGTGGTTGACGCTTCTTTTTTTGATGACAACAGTGCAGCGTTGGTTACTTTTGAGGGCGACCTCTGGTTGGTAGATGGCATTGATGACGAGTTGGAAAGCCTTGAGTGGAAACGGTACGCCTCCGGACTTTATGAGCCACAGAGTATTGAAGTGGTAGATAACGAAATCTATGTTTTTGGCAAAGAGGGCATAACGCATCTCCAGGACCTGAATGATGATGGTTCTGCCGATTATTACCGGAACTTCTCAAGCCTGATGGAGCAGTCGATTGAGACCCGCGAATGGGCCAGCGGCATGGTGGTAGCCCCGGACGGAACATTTTATGTCTCAAAATTCGGTGCCCTTGATATGGGACCAGAAACCTCTTCACCCAAAAGCATTATGGGATTCCGGGCGGGCTCTCATTACGGGGGCTCTATTGTAGAGATATCTCCTGATGGCCGCCAGGTAGACCACTATGCTACTGGCTTCCGTGGTCCCTATCTGGGAATCAATCCTGAAACCGGCGTTGTAACTGCGTCCGACCAGCAGGGCCACTACATGCCTTCGACTCCTATCTACATGGTTGATAAAGGCGATTACTACGGCGTGCCCGCCACAGCACACCGCGATCCGTTGCCCGAGATTACCCCGCCACTTACCTGGATACCACACAGTGTAGATCGTTCTGGTACGGGCCAGGTTTGGGTTAACAGTGACAAGATGGGACCGCTGAGTGGTCAGATGGTTCACCTCTCATACGGTCGCCCAGGCATGTTCAAAGTTATGATCGACAGTACCAGCGATGCCGTCCAGGGAGGCGTATCCTTTATTAAGGGTAACTACCCGGCCCCGACGATGAAAGGGGATATCAGTCCTGCCGACGGGCAGTTGTATGTTGCAGGGTTCTCACTTTGGGGATCAAACTCTGATGTGATCAGTTCCTTCGTACGGCTGCGATACACCGGTCAGGAAAGCCTGCTGCCACAGGATTTTAGTGTCCGTGATGGCGGGGTGATGCTCCGGTTTGGCACAGAGCTGGATGAGGAAGCAGCTAAAAATATTGCCAATTATCGCGTAAAACGCTGGAATTACCAGCGCTCTGAAGAGTATGGATCCGGGCACTACAAGCTGGATGGCTCACCCGGGGAAGAGATCATGCCTGTGTTTTCAGCTCATCTTTCGGATGACAAGCGCGGTGTTTTTATAGCCATCCCTGATATCAGGGAAGTCATGCAGATGGAGGTCTCCTACGACCTGCAAACCAGCGATGGGCGGGCATTAAGTAACGATTTCTGGTTTACGGTCAACGATGTAGAAGAACCTGAGTTTTTGGCCGATAGTTTTGGTAACCTGGATGTGGATCAGCTGCTGGAGGGTGCCAGCGCACAAACAGTAGCACAGAATGTTGAGGAGCCGGTTTCTGCTGAGCGCGGTAAAACGCTGTTCCAGCGTACGGGTTGCTTCGCCTGCCACTCCACAGATGGAACAACCGAAGGCAAGGTTGGGCCTACTATGGAGGGACTCTTTGGTTCAACCCGAACTCTGCAGGATGGTTCAAGCACTACTGCTGATGAGGAGTACCTGCGGCAATCAATACTGGAACCAGGAGAGCAGGTGGTTGAAGGATACGAGGGAGAGATGCCTTCATTCCTTGGTATACTGTCAGATAGTGAAATCAATTCTATTGTTGAGTATATCAAGACCGTTTCCGAATGATCTGAATTTGGGTCACATAAAGAGTATATCCCAGAGAACCACAGCGCAGGCACAGAGGATCTTAAAGGCTCTTTGTGCCGCTTTGTGGTTTTTTTGTGTAACTCTGTGTGATAAAACGATAAGGCAATCTCACTATTAAGACCTTTTATCCCGAAACTTTTTGTTATAGATTGGAAGCAGAAAAATATGTAACACAAATTCTCCTTCATGAGACTAAGCAAAGTTTTCCTGTTATCGCTCGTTCTGCTACTAACATGTAATCTGCTGAACGCTCAGACAGTTGAAGATCCAGATCCCGGGCGCTTCCAAGAGCAGATCGAAGTATTTATGCAGTGGGATGCGAAAAATAGTTTTCCAGAAGATGGAATTTTGTTTGTGGGCAGTTCCAGCATCCGGTTTTGGAAGACCCATCAGGCGTTTCCGGAGCTTCCGGTCATTAATCGGGGATTTGGCGGTTCCCACATCTCTGACGTGCAGCATTATTACGAGAAAGTGATCCAAAAGTATGACCCTGCCGTCATAGTCTTTTACGCTGGGGATAATGATGTGGCCGCAGATAAGCCGGTGCAGCAAGTAGTGGAGGATTACCGACAGCTTACCGATCGTATCATGCAGGATTTCCCGGGAGCCAAGTTTGTTTATGTCCCGATAAAGCCAAGCTCTAGTCGGTGGGGGTATTGGAAGACGATGGGGGAGGCCAATCGTGAAATCAGGGAATACAACAAGCAGCACGATCAGCTTTATTATGTGGATTTGGCAACGCCGCTGCTTGAAAACGGCAAACCCAATGATAGCCTCTTTATCGAAGACCTGCTTCACCTCAATGAAAAAGGATATGCTGTTTGGAACCGGATTATCGGGCCGAAGCTGAAGGAGTTGTATTGATAAAACAGGGATTTCCTAGACTTGAAAGGATATGTCTCAATAAGTAAAGCCGGAATCAGTATTGCTGAATTATTTCATATCCCCTTCGCAAGGTAGAGGCATTCATCCAAAGTTCGTCATTTTGCCAATGTATGGTCGCTCATTTACCCGCTTCCGAGAGAGCCCTTACCTTCGTTCCACTTACTGTTTGCACGTTATATCGATGATCTGCTGGACGGGAGCCTGCCGCTTGCCCGATCCCCGGAAAAGCTGGAAGAAATGCAGTTGAGGGCTCGGCTTCCTCGCTAATTTTATTTTACGTCAGTTCGATATAAGATTTCTTATTAATAACCTCAACGCTTGGTCCCAATGCTCTACGTTGGGACCTGTTGGGACGCTCTGCGTCCAGTAAACCTATGCTGTAATAGAGACGCGGAGCGTTAGAGGGGCTTCCGCCGCAGCGCGGACGGTAGCGAGCAATTGGTGGAATACTACCTTAGAATGCTGCCAGCAGGCGTTGTTTAGTAAATTACTAATTGAGTTGAATCAAATAGTATATTGGTGTAGTGTATTACTAATTAGTAAAGGAAATCTGGTTAATTACTGTGTGAAGCTCCGATTTTTGTCGGACCTACTTTTCCTTGAAAAACACTATAAGGAGTAAGGAATGAGTTCTGAATACAAAATTCCCTCTCAAACACGCATAGGTCATGTGCATCTGAAGGTGGCTGACCTGGATCGAGCGCTGGATTTTTATTGTGGTCTCCTTGGATTTGAACTTATGACTACCTACGGAGACCAAGCGGCGTTTATCTCGGCCGGGGGCTACCATCACCATATTGGATTGAATACCTGGCATAGCAAGGATGGGCCGCCCGCTCCCAAAGGCAGTGCCGGCCTGTTTCATACCGCCATCCTGTACCCTCAACGCAAAGATTTGGCACTGGCGGTTAAACGGCTATTGGAGCATGACTATCCGCTAACCGGGGCATCCGACCATGGCGTATCGGAGGCGATATATCTGGATGATCCCGATGAGAATGGTGTGGAGCTGTACTGGGATCGTCCCCGGGAACGCTGGCCCCGCAGTGAGGACGGTTCTGTGAATATGTTCACAAAGGGTCTGGATCTGAATGATCTGCTGCGTGAAGCAGGGTGACTAGCTACCCCTGGTATTGATAAGAATGACCCCATTGGCACCGTCCATTCCATATAAAGAGGTATCAGTGCCTTTGAGTACCTCAATTTCAACAATATCTGAAGGGTTTATGAGATTATAGATGCTTGAAAAGTCTTTTCCGGCACGTATTCCGTTTATGACAAACAGCGGGGAGGTATCACCGGTAAAGGAACTCTTCTCCCGAATGGTAATCCGGGCACTTGGTCCTTCGCCCACCACCTTTACACCCACGATACGTCGCAGGTAGTCGGTCAGGGAATCGGAGGAATGTTGGTCTATTTTTACTGAGTTCTCGTCATTACTCCTCTCCGAACTAACTCCACCCTGTCCAGTGGTCGCACAACCCGCCAAGCCCAACAGAAGTGTGAATATAGCTACCTTCGTATATGAGATTAGGTATTCCATGATACTTGGATTTGAATTAGAATTGCCTATTTACTGTAACACTCCATACCAGGCAATGTTGGTGAAACGAATAGTTATCCACTACTTCCTTTTGTATTAATAATGATTACACCATTAGCTCCTTCTACACCGTAGGCCGAGGCTTCAACACCTTTAACAACCTTTATACTTTCCACATCATGCATATTAATAATACTTTGAACCTGGCTGTAGTCTCGACCAACCCGAGTATTGTCGATATAAAACAGTGGGTCAGAGCTGCCAAGAAAGGTGTTTACCCCCTGTATTACGATTTTAACATTACTGCCGGATCCCTGGACCTGCACTCCCGGTACCCGACGCAAATAGTCGTCTAAAGAAATATTTCCGTTGGTTACTTTGACACTATTCGCCCGATCCGTACTATTGTCAGATTTTACGCCTTGGCCACTGCTGGCACATCCGGAAAAAATAGTAGCAAAAATTGTTACTGATACCAATAAAAGTAAGTGTAACCGTTTCATTCTACTGTTTGTGGATTTAGGTTATCGTGAAAAGATTACATGACTTTTCAAAACTGGAATGTATTATTTTTTTAAATATCTCTCTGTCTTATTGACAATCTCGTAATTACGCACCTCTCTACCTACAGTTAAGCCTGATAAAAAAATATCCCATTCAACGATAAACCAGTTGCCTACATTTTTGAGTTTATGACGATTATTCCACCGCCTCCTTCAACTCCATAAAATGCGGCATCAGCTCCTTTTAAAACTTCTATATTGCTGACGTCGTGCAGGTTGACCAGGTTATAAACATTGCTGAAATTTCTGCCAACTCGAACACCGTTCACCACAAAGAGGGGGCTAGGATTGCCCAACAGCGTGTTTATTCCCCTTATTGTGATAAAAGCATTCGGACCACTCCCCGCTACACTTACTCCCGGAACCCGCCTCAGGTAGTCGGTCAGATCGAGTGTCGGATTATCAACAATTATTTTATTACTTGTTCCCGTTGATCCGGCTGAGCTGCTGCTGACTCCATTGCCGCTGGTTCCGCAACCTAAAATCAGCAATGTACACGCAATGCTCAGGAAATACCGGTATGCTTCTTTGCATGTCATAATATTACTCCTTTAGAGTGAATATTGTTTAGTGCTCTCTTGACTTGATTACCTCGTTTCCGACAGTAACTTTAACCCTTCTTTGTTTAACGAATAAACTCTTTGTTATTGCACATGCTAGAAGTGAATTATTCCCGATTTTTCACTTACTGTACAATGGTTTATTTGCCAAAGAATTTGTTATCTAATGAATACTTGCCTCCTCCAAGCAAGGAAGTAGAAATAAAGAAAATAAGAAAAAGTAATGCTTTTTCTTTCGTGCCAAATGGATCACCGGCATGGGCAATGAAACCTGCTACAGCCATGTTAATAACCAATATAATAGATGCCAGCCGCGTTCCCAATCCAATCAGAACTAAAAAACCACAAATACCTTCTGCAAACGCAACTAGTATCAGGGAGAGCGCAGGACCCAATCCAAGCGGATCACCGAATTGAAACTGCCCCGAAAGCACATTTGTCAATTTGGGTATTCCATGGGTGAGTATTAAAGCACCTGCTGCTACCCGTATAAACAAGATTGCACTATGCTCACTTACTAATGCATCCAGCTTCCCAGACAAGTATTTTCTCATGGTATATAAATTATAAGTTAAATAAAATTATTGATTTACTATAGTGTGATATACCGGTTACTTTATTTCACCTGTTATCTCAGTGATCGGTGTAAGGTGTACCTTTCTGAATTCGACTTCTGCTCCCTCGGCCTGTAGCGCAATGTGACCCTCCCGGGCAGTAGCGTCATACCCGAAGTTTACGAGATCATCATTCACCCACACTTTTATGGAATCGCCAACCGCTTCAATCCTCATGGTATTCCATTTGCCAAGTGGTTGTTCAGAGTTGTCTGTGAGGTTAACAATTCTTCGGTTTGCTCCTTCAGTGATCCCCCATTTTTCTTTGGGCCCACGCCGTTCTACCATATTGGGGACCGTGATATCTTCTACGATACACCAGAAGTCCCCGGCATTTTCATGCATCATCTGAACTTCAATGGATTTTGGAAACATTTCATAGAGGGCCCGCGGGGTAGAGGCATGAACCAACACGCCGCAATTACCGGGTTCTCCAGGGAACCGGTACTCCACTTCCAATCGATAGTTACTGTATTCCTCGTCAGTTATCAAATGGCCGCGCGGTTCACCCAAACTAACCAAGTAACCATTACGCACCACAAAAGGGTTTCGAATCGTAGAATCTTCATCCATTGCGGGCACATCGATATGCCAACCGCTCAGATCTTTCCCGTTAAAAAGTGATGTTGATTGTGCGGCAACCTGCCACGAAGAGCAAAAAATCATCACACCCGTTAATAGATATCCCGTAAGTATTTTTGAGTCCATGTTCCCCATCCCATTTAAATTGTTAGCCGGCTCGAAAGCCATGATGAAAAAAACAAGTTAACAGGATGATCCGGAACTGCAAGTTCATCCCGGCGACTAATAATAAATTGCAGACCCAATCACGGGCCTGCAATTCAGGGAAATCACACTTCCAGTACCAAGTGCACTGTTGTGTGAGGATAAATATCATGAGTATTTTTAGTCCCAGTCACCACGGCCTCCTCTACGTCTGTCTCCGCGATTATTACCATATTGGTTAAACTGGTATTGGAAATTGACCATGAAGCTGCGACTGGACCAGCTAAATTCGCGTTCCGAGTAAAAGTTTTGATTGTTTATTGTATTCTGGAAATTCCGTGAGTTTAGTATGTCGTCTACACTGAGGGATACCGTGGCCTGTCCATTCCAGAGTTCAAAGTTCCTGGAGATACCTGTGTCCATCATAGTCATGCCATCCCGGTGGCCCTGGGTCGTATTTCGAGGCCCACGATATCGGCCTGAAAACTGGAAGTTCCATTGAGATGTGGGTCTCCAGCGCAGGGTAAGCCGACCTTGTGCTGTTTCGGCATGGCTTGTCAATTCGGTTCCCTGGTAGGTTCCCCGGGAGTCGGATTGGTAGAAATTGGCATTGGCCGTAAGACTCAGTGATTGCGCAATATCCTGGTCAGCGGAAAATTCGATGCCCCACGCCTCTTCGGTTGCCAGGTTGATCGGCTGTGTACGCCTGATCCCCTGATCGTCGAGCGTGGTTACGCGTTCATGAACCCCGGTGCGATAGCGGTAGTAGACACTGGTAAGCAGGGACCCGGTGTTCCAGTACTGCAGGTAACCCGTTTCAAATGAGTTGCCATACTCAGGTTCAAGCTCGGGATTCCCGGAAAATCTGCTGCGGGAGTCGGAGTAATCGGAGAACGGCAGCAGCATGCGAGACCATGGCCTATCGAGGCGGCGGCTGTAGCTCACCTGCACCGATTGTCTGTCATTGAATGAGTAGTTCAGGAAAACGCTTGGAAACAGGCCGATATAATTCTGGTTGGTCTTTTGCCCGGTGGTCTTGAGCTCGGTTTCAATAACTGTGTGTTCAGCCCGTAACCCAAAAGAGGTAGAGAAGGCGCCGAACTGCTTGCTCAGTGTGGCATAGACTGCATTGATGTTTTCAAGATAGCGGAAATTGTCATTGAATTCGGCGGCCTGCAGCGGCTGCCAGCTATTATTTTCAAAGACTTCTGCGCGGTAGCTGTTGTCCATCCGATCAAAGGTAGAGCGCGCTCCCGCTTCCAGCTCGCCGCCTTCGCCAAGAGGGCGAACGTAGTCGGCTTCAAACCTGAAATCCTGTGATGATTCTTCGCTGATAGTACGTTCACGCTGGGGATCGTAGGTTCCCTCTAATACGCGTTCTGAAAAGTTAGAGCGTTCGGATTCGTTGCCCATGTCAAAGCTGGCTTCGGCGGTCAACCGGTGGCTCTGGCCTTCAATCCTGTTTTCATATTCCAGGTTCACTTCAAACTCTTTTCCCATCTCATCCTGGTCGTCAATGCGTCGTATCTCACGCATCAGATCGCCAACGTTGCCATTGCTGTTTATTTGGTAATCTATGTAATTTACCTGCTCGTTAGACCAGCCGTCCTCTATCTCACCATTCGCGTCCAGGGTCAGTGTCTGCCGGTCAGTCAGGAAAAAGTCGGCTCCCAACCGCAGATCTCCATCCACTTCACTTTCATCGGCATCCGTGTTTTCACGATAGGCATAGGAAGTATCAGCATCGGATGTTTGCCCGATATTAAACTCTTGGTAAGAATACCCTTCCTCAGGATCGCTGCGATAGTCGACTCCACCGCCCATAAACCAGTTTACATTTTCTGTCCGGTAATTGAGATTGGTAGACATCTCATGATCTTGGGGAAGCCCTGATCCAACGCCGACGCTACCGTTGAAACCCTCTCGCTGGTCTTTTTTCATGATAATGTTGATAATCCCGGCCGACCCTTCGGCTGAGTATTTGGCCGATGGATTGGTAATAATTTCAACTTCTTTGATAAGATAGGAGGGGATGCTCCTCAGACCATCAGCGCCGTCATTAACAAGGTTGGAAGGGCGGCCATTGATCAAGATACGAACCGACTGGTTGCCCCGCAGGCTGATGTTCCCGTCAATATCGGTGGCAATAGAGGGCACATTATCGAGCACATTGAGGGCAGAGCCTCCCATACTCGTCAGATCTTGGCCAACATCGAACGTGCGGCTGTCAAAATTCATCTGCATTGAGGACTGTTCGGCCCGCACCATCACTTCCCCCATCTCCTCAGAGCGTGGAGACAGCGTTACCTCTCCAACATTGTAGGTTTCCCCGGCAGCCAGGTCAACGCTTTCAGTGTAGGTATTGTATGAGACATAGGAGATACGCACTACATAATTACCCGGTTTGACATCCACAGAAAACGCTCCGGTTGTGTCGCTGGAGGCTCCCGTAACCAGGTTCGACTGTGTGGAGTCGTAAATGGCTACCGATGCGTTCAACACGCTTTCTCCATCTTCATTATATACAGTACCTTCAACAAGCGCTTTTTCGCCTGATCCAGAGGTTTGAGCTATTGCAGAATGTGCTGTAAATACCAAGAGAAAGCCTAGGATGATGCGCTTCATAATTTGGGCTTTTGTGTGCGTTGCCGTTCTTAGTTCATTCTAAACATAATAGCCGAAGCTGACCCAATACTGAATGAAATTTGATGACAATTTGAAGATTTGAAAACCCGTTCAAACTTTTCCAGACCAAGGCCCATTCATGAACTTAAAACGAGTTAATAGGCTGGCATTCCCGGGCTTTTTGGCATGTAGATGAGGTCTTAAAAAAGAATCATTAGTGTCCGGGGAAATTAATCTTTAGGCAAAAGATGGTGTTTAAGTTGACTACATGGTGTTTTTGAAAGGGAATTCAAAATGAACCTCTATATAAAAAGGCTTCATACAATAGGCCAGCCTCTGGAGTCCGGCCTTTGTAAAGTTGACCGCCCGGAAGGGAGCGTAAAGAAAAAATCTGTGATTTTTTTAGTGGAACGAGGAGCCCTTCAGGTCAAGTTTACCTTCGCCGGCGATTTTTTTCGTTCATTTTTTCATCGCTGAAAAAATGGACAGCAGGAATGAGCAGCAAGACAACGTTAAAAGTTCATTACCGGACAACAGTGGAAAAAAGAATATTTCCCATTAATCTAGGACTTGGTCAGGGCATCCTCACGAGGGCTTTAACTGATTTATTTGAATCATTTATAAGAGGATACTTACTCTCTCCTTAATTGCTGAAGTCATGCGTGTTATTAGTTCCAATCATGCTTTTTTTCTGATGAAAATATACGCTTAGTTGTAGCACCTTATAAGCATCCGTTGCCAAACCAATGCGTATTGCTTGATCAACTTATGCGCATAGAAAAAAATCCTATGCTTATAAAAAATATTTCTGTAGGCATAGGTTTTGTAACCTATCCTTATTGGATGATCGAGTTATGTGTAGAAACTGAATATTCCGTTAATCATAAACCTTGCCGTCTAATGTGTTTGTTGCCCGGAGGTTCATACAATCCAAGGCCGGAAGGGTGATCCAAGATATTTTTCTTTAGTAAGTTCCTACTCAAGCCCCAGCTTTTGACGGACTTCTGTTTTATACGATCTTCCAACCGGGACATCATGCTTTCCGAGCGAGATTTCGTCGTGGCTTACTATATCTATCCGATTGATATTAATAATGAACGAACGATGAGTGCGGAGAAAGGAATCGGAAGGAAGGCGTTCCTCAAAATCGCTCGTAGTTTCTTTAGTGATAATTCGTTCGCTGGTAGTATAAATGCGGATATAATCTTTCAAGCTTTCTATAAATACGATTTCCTCAAGATTGATTTTCTTTTTTTTACGGTCAACAGTCACAAAGAGATAGTCTTTCGTTGAATCTTCGGTACTATTTGAACTTGCCTGGTGTTTTTCAAAACGATCAAGCGCCTTGATAAAACGGGGAAAAGAGACCGGCTTCATTAGGTAATCGATGGCATTAAGTTCAAATCCCTCCACGGCATAATCGCGGTGTGCTGTCACCAGGATCAGGGCCGGGGGATCGTCAAGCGTTTTAAACAGCTGAATGCCGTTGAGCTCGGGCATCTCAATATCCAGCAGCAACAGATCTACCGGCGAATGCGACAGGCATTCAAAAGCCTGCATGGAATCGGTGCTGGTATGGACGACTTCATAATTGTTGATCTTTGCAAGATGTTGCCTGAGAACCCGGATAGCAACCGGTTCATCATCAACTATCATACATTTCCATTTCTTCATGGGGAATTTGGGTTATCGGGATGGACAGCTCCACCCGGAATTCATGTTCCGTTTTTTCCCGTTTAAACAGGTATCTGTCTCCAAAAAGGATATCGAGTCTCTTTTCTATATTTTGTAAACCTACCCCCGGGCTTTCTTTGGTTTGGTTTGCCGGACCAAGCGAGTTTGTTATGGTAAAATCCAGCATTTCACTGCGCGTGGCGATCGAGATATGGATATAACTTTTTGAAGATGCCTTTGAAACACCGTGTTTGAAACTGTTTTCCACCAGCGGCAACAGGATCATCGGGGGCACGCGGTAAAACTTATGACTCGGGTCCAATTCCATCTGCAGGTCCAGGCGGTCGCCACAACGAATTTTTTGAATCTCGATATAATTACTGATATGCTCGATCTCCTCCCGCAGCGGAACGCGGTCGCCTGAACTGTGATACAGCATATATTCCAGCATGTCAGAAACTTTGAGCACAAGTTCAGGGGCCTCGTCCGACTTTTCCAGCGTCAGGCCATAAAGGTTGTTAAGCACATTGAAAAGGAAGTGTGGCCGGATCTGCTCTTTCAGATAAGCCAGCTCTTTTTCGCGGGCATAAAGCTCAAGCTCAAGTTTCTCCTGTTTCAGCCGATTGTTGAGTTCTCTTTCCCGGTACCATTGCCGGGTAATCTGGATGGCCACAGCGGGAAGAATGACGAGGAACATAGAACCTGTAAGATACCCGAGATCTGTAATCTTCGGATTCAAAAGTTCTATCTGGAATTCATAAACCAGCACAAATAAGCCCATGGCAATCATTAGCTCCAGCCATGCGGCAAGGATGACGGCGTAACAAGAATAAAGTCCGAATAGAAAAAAACGGCGTTTCAGCAGGTAGCGCGGTACCAGGAAATTAAGCAGCAGGTAGGTCGTGCCCGCCAGCACAGGCAGGAGTAGCAGTACAAAAATAAGGCTCTGGCGGTATCCATACTCCTCATCGGGATTCCCATACACCCAGACCATCAACAGGCCGACTGCAATCCAAAAACCGGTATGTGCTAGTTTGGTTTTAATAATATCTCCTTTGCCAGTGCTTATTTGAACACGGGATCGCAGTTATTATAACGCGATACTACATAATCCATATTATCGAGCTAAGTTGCTATCTCCGATAGACGAATGCCGGTTTTTTGTCGACCAGCGGATCTGCTTCCTGGCGGCATGGGGCAAAAATGTCGAGTATCCCCCCAAAGTTGCAGTTTATCGATAACTGCTGTTTTGGCAGAATTGATTCAATTAGATTTGAGTTGAACTCAAACTAAATTATGATGATATGATCGATTTATTTTATAGAGGTGGGCCTCTTTTTATGAGCCTTGTTTCGCTGGCAGGCTTATTGGCTTTTGGTCTTATTGTATACGTGTTAATAAACGTGGTAAAAGGGAAAACGGTTTCGAAATCAACATTTAAAAAAATTCCTATAGCCGGAAGCTTGGCCTTCGTCATAGGCATTTTAGGACAGGCAATCGGCTTATACGACGCCATGGGAGCAATACAAGCGGCGGGTGATGTGTCCCCGGCATTGGTAGCAGGTGGTTTCCAAGTCTCCATGATAGCCCCGCTTTATGGACTCGTAATTTTTGCTTTTACACTGATTTTCTACCTGGTGATAAGCCTCGCCTATTCTCCTGGAGATGGATAGCGGAGCAAACGAACCAGAGCTGGATTTACCTTCGATGTGGAGGCAGCTTCCCTGGGCCTCCCCTCTCAACTGTTGCCTCCACTATCTATATAGAGGCCTTTGCAAAACTACACCATTTGAAATTGTTATCGCGTCCGCCAGCTGGCGGATTTCGGGGCGTGGCGATCCCCACACAGATGGAGATTGTCTCCCGACCACTATCGGGATCATTTCATCCGCTCCATCACGCCAGTAGTCGGACACAGTTCGCAATGACATAGGGTGTTGCAAAGCCTCCCATCAAGAGAATATTTCTATTACCGGTTCCAGGGCGGTACCACTTCATTCATCCGGGCATAGGCAATTGATTGTCCCACATGTTCACTCATATGAGTAATAAGTTGCATCAATACCGCCTGGCCGTCAACTGTACGACCATAGAGTTCAGTCTGTTCACTGAGTTTAGAAACTGGCATCTGATTTACAGCCTCCTTCAGATGATTTATAGATCGTTCAAGTATGGCCACGACCTCCTCTTTGCCCGTGATCGACTCAATGGCGTCCAGGTTCAGATCATCCGGCGCGGGGATGCCCAACGAATTTTGGGGATAATAGAAATTATATCGCGCAATGTGAGTATACACTTCCTGTACAGAACTGACTCCATCCATGGGTCGCCAGTCATAGCTTTCGGCAGGCATCGCCTTTGCAAGCTCAAGCACGCGAGAGGCGTAATTAAATTGTCCCAGGAACTGCTCTTTGAAGTTGTTCGATGTCTCCTGGGCAATAGAATTCCCTATCAGAAGAAAAACAGCAATTGCTATTATGAGGGTCG
The DNA here is from genome assembly GCF_031569985.1 of Aliifodinibius sp. S!AR15-10. Lineage (NCBI taxonomy): Bacteria > Pseudomonadati > Balneolota > Balneolia > Balneolales > Balneolaceae > Fodinibius > Aliifodinibius sp. S!AR15-10. The sequence goes on from NZ_JAMQKA010000023.1 coordinate 15,938, forward strand.
TTTTAGATCGCATATTGTAATTCCAGATTAAATGGTTGAAGTAGAGTGTTGAGTTTTAAAATAACCTGAGTTCGGCGTAAAAACTACTCAAAATAATACCTGTCATCGCTAGGAGGCCTTGGCGATGACAGATTATTTGTATGTAAAATCAGCGAATTTCACATTTCATGCTTGGAACCCGGATAGACAGGATTTAAGGATTTTCGGGATTACTTATCAGGTAAACATTACCATCCTGCAGATCCCTTAATCCTGGAAATCCCGGTTCTAACCCCCTCCCGAAGGATCGGCTGAACTCCTCCCAATGACGGTTTTTACATCAAACTGCCATTAAAATATGATAAACAGTAGCTTCAGAAAAACCCGGTGATTTGGCTACAGATTATTATTGGTCTGGTAGCCAACGGAAATTATCGGTGCGGGGTAGGGCCTCTATAATTTCTAACAGTTTTTGAGTGGGAGTCCCAAGCTTGCGGGTATCAAGATTGAGCCAGGCCCCATCGACAACAATGACCGCTGCTTTTGCCACGTCCCCTCGATATACCTCGTGACGAAATGACCAACGGGAACCGTCTTTACGCATCGCCATTATGGCGCAATGCACAATTATGCTTTCGGAGAGCGGCACCTCTTTCAGGAATTTGGTCTCCTCCCTGAACAGGATTGGTCCCAACTTTTCCTCTTGGGCAATTTGTTCGATCGACATACCATAGTCGGCAAACAGGGAAACCCGTGTTTGGGCGGCGTAGTCATTATAGGCAGAGTGGCGCAAGTGGCGATTCGGGTCCATATCGGCCCATATCACCTCGTAGCTTTTGCTGTAGTCATCCATTTTTTACAGTGAATAATACTGTTTTAATTGCTTTTGTTAGTTATTTAGAACATTATTCTTTGAAATAAGTCAAGGCTAAAAGACATTTGCAAATCAACTATATGAGAAAGAGACGCTCTGCCAGTAAAGTTGGGGTTGATGAAATACAGTCCATGCCCACGATAGCTCAAAGATCAAAGCATGCTGCCTTGTCAGTAGTGCTGGGTATTCTTCTGGTTGAATTAATTTATATAAATCCTTTCATGACGAAGGGGTTTGGGCTTATTGGAATTTTGGTTATTCAATATTATGACCATCCACTTTTTATAGCATTTGTACTGGGTTGTGCACTATTGGGTTGGATAAAAGGTGGGCGATTTGTTGCATCCTTACAAAAGGAGATTGACCTGTGAAAGTTTTGGTAGTCTTTAGGCTGTTCCTTTTTAAACGATCTATAGTTGGATTAACAAGTTTTTGAAAACTTGAATTAGAAAATATATCCCGTCTCCCGTCTCTAGTTATCTCACTTTACAGATTAGCCCGTTATGCGCCTTGATATACCCGGCCCGTAAAGTATTAAAGCCATTCTCCCAGGCATAAAGTCCCATTTGATAAATATCCATCAGCTCGCGATAGCCGTAGTTCATATAATCACTCATTATGGTATAAAACGCTTTGCTGCGCAGCTGGTTACGGGGTGTTGTCAGGATGGCGTAACCCCCGGGTTTGAGGAATCGGCGGTGCATCTCAAAAGCCTCATGCTTGTATTCGTCGGGGAAGTGCTCAATAAGGCCGATGCTGACCACAATGTCGAATTCCTTGCCATATTTCAGATTGCGGATATCATCCACCACAAAATCGATATTCATATCTTCCCTGTACCAGACTTTTGGGCCACCCGTTGCGGGATTTTGCCCCAGGAAGGGATACTGATTGGGAAATTTACCGAACCGGTCCGTTTTGCAAAATTCATCGTAATCCACCAATACAGCGTGCCCACCGGGATATTGCGCCAAAAGTTGCATCGCTTCGTAGCCATCGGCAGCTCCAAGGAAGAGGACTTCAGGCTTTTTAACATTTAGATCTCCAAAAAGGGCGCGTTTGCCTCGGGGATCCCAGATGGCGTCCTCCACGCGATGAACTTTATTCCACACCAGCAACTGAACCAGCTCCTCCAGGGCTTCCCCCGCGCCGTGAACATCGAGTTTTAGCAATGAATTCCAGATCTCTGACCGGACGGCCCTTTTCTCCTCTGGCACATCCTTTATAAATAACTGGTGAAACGAGCGGTTGAAGTGCTCCCATCCCTCTTTGACCGGCATCCGTTCGCCGTGCTCCTCCTCCCAAAGCTTTTTGCCCTCGGCCCAGCGGTCCACTTTGTAAGGGCGGTTCACCCGGTCCCAGGAGAGGCTCGACCAGTCGGTAAAGCTGACATCCTCGAAAACGTCGGGCGGCGTATTGCGAAGATCACGAACATGGGTAGGCAGACGTTCAAAATATCCGATTGAATGTTCTCTTTTGGTTTCCCTTTCTATCCCGGCTCTTGATCCCATTATAACTCCTCTTTGTTGCCATTGCTCCATTATAACCAACGTTTCCCTGAATATCATTAGTATGATCAGGCCGGGCAGAAATGAGATGAAGTCAGAAAGCAAACAGGAATATTTTCATCAATCGGGTGTCCCGGACTCATCCTAACAGTTAAAATCTTAGCAGGACAGCACGCATCCTGTTGTGGGATCAAGGGGATCCCAGTGCAGGATACGTTGTATCCCACAGTAGGATGCCACGTATCCGATGGTAGGATCAGACTTAATAATTGTTTTAGACTATGCATGCCTACTCCGCAGAAGCCCTTCTTTGCTGTTTTGGATGGCTTTTTCAACACTTTGACCCCGTAAAGGCCGGTATTGAATATGGAGTTCCCATTATGCAATTCGCGATATGTGGATTGCGAATTGTTGGAAAGCGTCCCACTCACGATTTTAAGAGACCGTTCCACATTTATTTAAGACGGCCAAGATATGATACTGCTGATTTACTACTTTTAAGCAAAAGGTTTAAATGAGAATCAGCTAATAGCCATTTGCAGAATCAAAGCAAGCAGTTCGGTGAACATATTTTCCGCATCAAAATACCCACGCCCTTTGCGGTAGGCCCGGTGTTCAGCTATTTGATCAAGGACGAAAAGGTGGTGCTGATCGACTGTGGGCAATATGAGGAACGGGCTTTCACAAAAGTGGAGCTGGCACTCAGGGAGCAGGGGTTGACGGTGAAAGATATTGACGAAATATGGCTTACGCACGCCCACCCGGATCATTTTGGCCAGGCTGCTCGTTTGGCTGATAAGGCCGGTGCTGTCATCCTGGGGCATCGCAAGGAGGAGGCCAGTTTTTCCGGCTATAACAACCGGGATCTATTTGTTGAATTCTTTAATTCTCACGGTATTCCGCAACAAGTAAAGCGAAAGATGATTGAACAGCTCGACTGGCTGGAGCAGTACCAGCAGGCGGTCAGCCCGAAATGGATTGAAGACGGGGAGCAGTTAAGCAGTGGTAAGTTACAGTTCAAGGTACAGCATACGCCGGGACATGCCGCCGGGCATCTTGTATTTGCGGAGCGGGATGGGATGATAATAGGTGGTGATCTGCTGTTAAAGCATATTACAACGAACGCGCTGATCAATTTTGATCCCGATACCGGCCAGCGAAACAGGAGCTTGTTGCAATATCGAGATTCTCTGCAGTGGCTGGCAGGGCAGTCGGGACAGGTATTACCGGGACATGGCGTATTTATCAAAGAGATCTCCAGAGTTGCCGAGCATCATCTTGCCGAGCACAGCATTCGTTACAGTCAGGTGGTGCAGTTGTTGAACCAGGGCCCGCTTTCTCTGCTGGATCTCTCCCTCCGGCTTTTTCCAAAAGCGATGAAACAGGGCGATACCTTCCTGGTGTTTTCAGAAGTAATGGGGTACCTGGATTGGGGAATGGAGAAGGGTGAGATTTATGAAATTCAAAAAGGCAGTATAAGGTATGCTTTATAACATCGGTTGAATTAGTTATTGAAGATGTACCGCCCGGCAGATTGCACTACACCAACCTGTTCAAAAATAACTGAAAGTATTGGTTTAAAACGATATAATAGAACAAATCCAAAAACAGAAATAGAGGAGCAATATGGCTACTATCTTCACCAAGATTATTGAGGGTGAAATCTCCTGCCACAAAGTTGCTGAAACCGAGCAGCATATCGCCTTCCTGGATATCAATCCCATTGCCAGGGGACACACATTGATTGTGTCCAAGCAGGAGATCGACTACTTCTTTGACCTGCCCGATGAGCTCTACCACAGTACAATGGATTTTGCACGAACGGTTTCCGGAGCTATTGACCGTGCTCTTGCCCCTTTGCGCACCGGAATTATTGTGCAGGGACTAGAGGTGCCACACGCCCATCTTCATCTCATACCATTATACAAAACACACCAGGTGATGGCGCTGGGCCATAATGTTGACGTTACCGAAGAAGAGATGAAAGAACTGGCACAAAAAATAAGCGACGAGGTGAGTGCATGAAGCTGTTCCTGATCAACGGTCCAAATTTAAATATGCTTGGCAAGCGTGATCCCGAGCAGTACGGCACAGATACGCTGGCCGATATCCAGTCGATGCTGGAGGAGCAATTCCCCGATCACGAACTCACTTTTTTTCAGAGTAACGGGGAGGGGGCAATCGTCAGTGCTATCCACGATTTGGTGAATAGCGAGTACGACGGACTCATCGCCAATTTTGGGGCATATACCCATACCTCGGTGGCCATCCGGGATGCACTGGAAATGCTCGCCATTCCCACCGTGGAGGTCCATCTTTCCAATATCCATGCCCGCGAGGAATTTCGTCACCAAACGCTAACCGGCGCCGTATCCAATGGTATCATTGCCGGTTTTGGGAAGGAAAGCTATGTGCTGGGTATCCGCGCAGTGGAAGGGTTGATTCGGAATGCGTGATTATCAGTAATGCAGTGAACAGTGTGTCAGTGATCAGGTCTAAGGTGTATAGAGTAATAAAAACACCAGACCAATACGCAATACGAATTACGCAATTACAGGGGTTTCCGGGGCAGAGTCGTGGAATTTTGAAGCTTCAAATAACAAATAACTGATTTCTAATAACCAATCTCTTTGAAGAAGCTTAAAGAACTCCTTTCCGATACGTTAATCTACGGCATCAGTAGTGTGTTGGCCCGGTTTATCGGTTACCTGTTGGTTCCCCTTCACACCGATGTATTTTTGACATCGGAGTACGGCATTGTGAGTCTGGTATATGCTGCCCTGGCTTTTTTGAATGTGGTTTTTAGCATGGGGATGGAGTCGGCTTACCTGCGGTATGCCAAGAATCGGGAAGATGCCAAAGACTTTTTTAAGACTCTCCAGCTGGGACTGGGGGGAATCTGCACTATTCTGGTATTCGTTTTGATATTACTGGCCCCGGTACTCATGCCGACAATGAACCTGGGAGCCACGGGGAATCAGAACTTGTACTGGATGATGCTGGGCATCTTGTGGTTTGATGCGATGGTATTGGTTCCGTTTGCCGAACTCCGTTTGGTGCGTCGTCCATGGCTTTTTGCGGCCCTCAAAACGGGCAATATTATCGTAAATGTAGGACTGCAATTTTACCTTATTTTGGAGCTTGGCTGGGGCATTGAGGCCATATTTTCTGCCAGTCTGATCGCCTCCGGCCTTACGACGATCGTTATTTTGTTGGTAACGGCAGACATGTTTGCGGGTTCCTGGCATACCCCGCTTTTCAAGAAGGCTCTTAAATTTGGACTCCCGTTTATTCCGGCGGGATTGGGGCACGCTATCAATGAGACGCTCGACCGTTTTTTCCTGGGCAATTATATGTCTCAGGCAACTGTCACGGAGCTATATGGCCCTCAAAATACGCCGGATGACATTGTCGGCATATATGGTGCATGTTATAAACTTTCTGTGTTTATGCTCCTGCTGGTGCAGATGTTCCGGATGGCGTGGCAGCCTTTCTTCCTTCGCCATTCCGATGATGAAAAGGCCCCTGAGCTATTCCGCGATGTGTTTCGCTATTTTAATGTTATTGCCAGTTTTGCGTTCCTCTCCGTAGCACTTTTTGCCCAGAAAATTGTGCAGATTAAAATTCCCGGCCTGGACTTCTATCTCATTGGCCAGGAATTTTGGTCCGGCCTGCAAATTGTACCGATACTGTTGGGCGCCTACTGGTTCCAGGGATGGTATATGAATTTTTCGGCCGGTATCTTCATTAAAGAAGAGACAAAAGTATTGCCCCAGATCACCCTGATCGGGGCTGCCGTTACGGTAGTTGCCAATCTGGTTTTGATTCCACAATACGGTATGATCGGCTCGGCAACAGCCACCCTTATCAGCTACGCTACGATGGCCTTCCTCCTGTATTTCCGTAGCGTCAGAATGTATCCTGTTTCATATGAGTTGGGCAGAGGAATCGGGATGATTGTTATTGCAGCACTCTGCCTTGTTATGCAGTCCCATGTTATCAATTGGATTGGATCGGAATGGACAGCCAACCTCCTGTTGTTGTTAATAGGCACTATTCTGTTCCTGCTACTCGGGTACAGGAGAGGTGCGACAACTATTAGCGAGTGATTTCTATCATTGACAGGATTTAGCATTGGGAAAGCCTGTCCAAAATTATTTCTAAACGTGCATCAAATTCAAAAGTATTATGGGACAAACAGAAAAGGTTGGCGTTTATGTGGATGCTGCAAATGTTTCGCAAAGTGGTGGATTTGGTCTTCGGTATGAAATACTCAGAAAATTTGCTACACGGGGTGGAGAGTACCCTGCTCGCCTCAATGTGTACCAGATTTATGACGCAAAACGGGCTGAAAACGATCGTTCGTACCGCGAGAAGGCAACACGTTTTGCCGAGGTTTTGCGCGATTATGAATACAAAGTAATAGAAAAACCACTAACCCGAAAAGATTCATACTCTGAAGGCGACAACACGATCAATACCGCTGTTGATGTCGATATGACAGTTGATATCCTCGAACAGGCTGATGAGCTAGACAAAATTGTGCTGTTGACCAACAAGTCCAGTTTTACCCGTTTGGTTCAGGCTGTCCAGCAAAGGGGTTGCCGTGTGGAAGTCATAGGTTTTGATTCTATTGCGGGCGACCTAAAGAGGGAAGCAGATATGTACTTTTCCGGTTATCTGATCCCCGGCCTGCTGCCGATCGAATCGCCTTATGAATGGGGACGCGTCGGTTCCCGGGTGCGTGGCCTCTGTTACGACTTCTCTCACAACGACGGGTATGGTTTTATGCGTTACCTGACCAACTTCAATGAGCAGCTCTGGATCACCGATTCACGGTTTGAGGGTTCTCCTTTTAAAACTGTGTTTGCACATGTGTCTCAGTTTGAAGACAATTTTGATACCAGTTATCTGCCCAGCCGTGACCTGATCTTTGAGTTTGACCTGGCTGAAAGTGACAAGGGGCTAGTCGCCGAAAATGTGATCCTGGTTTCGGCTCCATAGTGTTATTAGTTGATTGGTATAGTGGTTATTTGTTTTTTTCTGCAGAAAAATGAGCGATTCTCAATAGCAAAATTGTTAGCGTAGATATTATTGAATTAGGGTATCCTCAAAAACCTTTATGAAAAGGCAGGTTTAAGGATTAGCTCGGCCTTCCAAGTCCAGAAAATCCCTGCACTCAACCTTGTAAAAGTCGACTAAAGAGGAAAAGCATACTCTGTTTGGTGGCAGCAGGAGGGAATATCTGGGATTTTATGGTGAATTTTTTGGTTCGTTTTTTCTTCACGGAAAAAATGAACATACCTAAACACTACCGCTACGAGAAAAGACTACTGTAACTTTTTGAACAAGCCCAATTTAAACAGCATCTGAGGCCCTAATTCCGGGATAATGGCTATACTTTCGAGGGTTAATAAGATTTGCCTACGTTTCCTCTAAAATGGTATCAAAGAATGGGGATGAATTTGAAGAAGCTATCTGTCCCATAAAAAGCAAAAAGGCTCTGCTATGGTCGACAGAGCCTTTCTGCAAATGCAAGTAGTGAAGAAGCCTAGTTCTTCATTTTTATTGCGATTGATTAACTAGACATCAGCTTTCGGAAATCACTGAGCACTGAGTGCACGTGATCAGCTGATGTGTCTAAAAGTTGTTGTTCTTCTTCGTTTAAGTCAACCTCAATTATTTCCTTGATTCCACCGTTGCCAAGCTTAACCGGAACGCCTAAAAACAGGTCTTTCTGTCCATATTCGCCTGTCAGGTAGGCAGCGCATGGGAAGATACGGTTTTGATCCAGCATAATAGCCTCCACCATTTGTGCGGCAGCGGCGCCGGGAGCGTACCATGCAGAGGTTCCCATAAGGTTGACGAGTTCTCCGCCTCCACCTTTGGTTCGCTCAACAATTTCTTCCAGCTTGTCATCGTCAATGAACTGGGTAACCGGCATACCGGCGATAGTAGTAAAGCGGGGCAGCGGTACCATGGTGTCGCCGTGACCACCCAGCAGCAGCGCCTGGATATCCTTGGGAGATACGTCAAGCTCTTCAGCAAGGAAAGAACGGTAGCGGGCCGTATCCAGAATTCCTGCCATACCCATGACACGGTTGGAGTCGAGTCCACTTGTTTCATAGGCCACCTGTGCCATCACATCAAGTGGGTTGGATACGATGATCAGGATGGTATTCGGAGAGTGCTCAATAAGGTTTTCAGTGACGGTGCGTACAATATTGGCGTTGGTTTCCAGCAGGTCATCACGACTCATGCCCGGTCGGCGCGGAACCCCGGCGGTGATCACACAAACATCAGAATCTTTGGTTGCCTCGTATTCGACTGTTCCTGTCAGGTGGGTATCAAATTGGTGGATCGGGGATGATTCCCATTGATCAAGTGCCCGTCCCTTTGAAGGATAAATCTTATCGCCATTCTTCTCCTGAACTATGTCAACCATTACAACCTCTTTGGCAAAGTCGCGTTGGGCTATTGCCATAGAAACGGTTGATCCAACATTTCCTCCAGCTCCTACTACAGTTACTTTCATGATTTAGTACAATTTTTTAATTGGATTTAAATTTCATGAAAAGATATCGAATCGTTATCACTTTTTTAACTCTTTTTTGATATGGAGGCTGGAAGTTAGAAGTGAAAGGCTGGATGTTGGAAGATAGAAGATAGATGTTGGAAACCGGTGAAATAAATAGCCCGGTCCGCATTAGAACCCAAGGCATGAATCAAATGCTGTCTAAAGAGATTTGCATATTCTATTTTAGCCCAGCCCTCTGTTATATTTGCACTAATTGATCTGGAAGAACGAACAAGTTGAGAAGTTAGAGAATATTTCTCCCGTTCCAGCCTCCAACTTCTAATACCGTTTCCTCGAATCCATGCCCCACATCAGCTTATTGCGGAGCGTCTCAAAATAGCTTTGGTTGGGGAGTTCGATCAGGTCAATAGTAAAATTGGAACGTTTGATCTCTACCTGGAAAGGATAATCCTCGATTTCATAGATCTCACCGTCATAAGAGAAAAGGACCTCATGCTGCTGTTCCTCGACCGTAATTTTAAGTGATTTATCGGACGGCAGCACCAGCGGGCGTGTCGTCAGGGTGTGCGGGTTGATCGGCGTCAGCACCATCACGTCGGTATTCGGCATCACAATCGGGCCGCCGGAAGATAGGTTATAAGCCGTAGATCCGGTTGGAGATGCTACGATCAGTCCATCCGCCCAGTAGGTATTGATAAACATGTCGTCATATTCAGCATCCACGGTGATCATGGAGGTGGAGTCGCGCTTGGAAAACAGGAACTCATTCAGTGCGTGATAAATATTGCCGTTATCATCTTCAGCCTGCAGCAGGTGGCGCTTGTCGATGCGATAGTTGCTCTCCTGGATACACTCCAGTGCCGTTGCCAGGTTTTCTTTCTGGGTGTTGGCCATAAAGCCAAGCCGGCCGCTGTTGACGCCCAAAATGGGTTTATGGATATTCTTCATCAGCCGGGTCGTATAAAGCATAGTGCCGTCGCCTCCCATGGCAATGACAATATCGGCTTGGTTGATCGCCTCCTCCTCAGAATCTACCACCACGGCTGACTCATGCACAGAGGCATCATACAGTGAATTCAGGTCACTGTTGAAGTAGATCTTTACGCCCTGCTCATCCGCCCAGTCCAGTGCAGCTAAAAACGGATCTTTTACTGAGTATTTTTGTGGATTTGCAACAATCGAAAGTTTCATTACAGTGTAGTTGATCCTTTTTAGAGTTGGTCTATTCCGGGCATATCCGCAGTGTTGAGGTTTATCCACCAGGGATACTGGTTGAACTGTAAATTCTGAATATTTTTAATGGTCAATGTGGATTGCTTAACCGTATATGTCGTCAACAGATTGGTACTTGAATGCAGGACTTGCCCGGGATAAAAGGGGACGGAAGAAGTGGTGTATAATGCGGTGTGTCGACTCGGGGTACGAATCCGAATGATTTGCAATTTGGGTTCTCCCTGCCAGAGGTTCGCCAGTTTCTGCAGGAACCAGCGTTGGTAAGGATCTTCGGAATACGTACTGAAAATGGTCGATGCCTGGTACGTTGCCCCGGCGGGAACGGAATCGGGCGATGCCATCACCTGGAGGATATTATTTGGAATTTGGCGGCTGATTTGTGAGTAATCTATTCCAGCAAAAATTGAACGAACTCCATCATTGGAATCGACTGCATTGGGATTATATCGGAGGCTGTACGTAGTGGTTCCCCCTGGAGTACTAAAGTTGTAGTCGGTAGCATAGGCCGGCGACAAATTGCCATTTGTATTCAAAATATTGCTGAGTGTTTGCGGCCCTACCTCCGGGATAACATGGATGGTGCCGGCTGCCAGGGCTTGAAGCATATTGGATTCATTGCCTTCAACTATGACATCTACGCGGTCGAGCAAAGGGATATTCTTGCTCTGCGTATTGTAATCCTGGTTCTCGGAAAAGACATATACTGAGTCCCCAATTTGCTGGGAAAGCTGAAATGGCCCGGTACCTACGGGGTCAAAGTTTTGTGGAGTATCCTTTATCGCCTCACGCGGATAAACTGAGGCATAAGGGGATGCCATTTTTTGCAGGAAGTGGGGATCCTTCTCAGCCAGTTGGAAAACCACGGTTGTGTCATTTGAGGCCTGGATACCGCTTACGCCCTCAATCTCACGGTACGCCGGATTCAGGACATTGTGCTGCTCCTGGAAATAGGGCTCAAATCCATCGATCGCCATGAAAAGCCGGGCGGCGGCATCAGGGACGGTATTTCGGGCCATCCGCTCGAAAGCAAATTTTACATCACTGGCCATCACCTTGCGCCCCAGGCCATTGCTGAATACATCACTGTCATGGAAAAAACGATCGTTGCGGAGGGTAAAGACATATGCCAGGGAGTCTCCTGTTACACGCCAACGCTTGGCCAAAGCAGGTATAACGTCGCCCTGTTCATTGAAATCAACCAATCCCTCATACAAAATCTGGATCGTTCGTTTGGCACTATTGTTATCAGCAAACAGGGGGTCGAGCGTAGAAATAGGGTGAAGCTCGCCGATAATGAGTTGCTTGAAATCAGCAGATTCAGTTGCTTCCGTAGTGAGGCTATCTTGTTCGGGAAGATTCTGGGGAGATTCTGGGGCGTCATCAATAACAATAGTTTCCGGCTGTTTTGCACAGCTGAAGATAAGTAACAGCAAAAACGCAGCGCCAAGTAGTTTTTCAACAATTAATTTCATCAGCAACCTTATTTAATTAAAAGATTCGCGAACATGATGGATGTGAAGTATAGAATTAAACGTTTCTCAGGATTCTTTGTTTTTTAATCCCTTAATGCCTTGAACGGCCTTTTGGCTTAACAAGTTCGTTTCATAACTGCGCACTCGGCCGATTTTTCGTTGATGTTGGGTCCGTGCTATCTCAATCAGTTCCACCATCAGTTCTTCAATAGAGATGCTTGACTCTTTCCAAAGATAAAAAGAGAATGAGCCCGGAATGGTATTAATTTCATTAAAATAAAGTTCATTTGTTTCTGCATTTACCAGGAAATCGAGTCGTGCTACACCAGCAGCACGGAATGTTTTAAAGATAGTGAGCGCCATATCCTGAATTTTATTGGTCAATTCATCAGGTATATCGGCCGGGATGACGCGATCGGCTGATGCCATCCCTTTGTTACCACCGTCGTCACTCTGGTACTTATCCTCAAAAGAGAGCGTCTCCTCTTTGCCAAGAGGACGTTCACATACACTGGGTTGTGCCTCTTCGGGATCACCGAGCACCGAACAGTTGATCTCCATCAGGGGCGAAACAGCTTTTTCAACCAGCAGGTTGGCGTCATAGCGGAAGGCCGTCTCAACCGCTTCAATAAGTGATTCTCGGTCATCAGCTCTTTCCACGCCAATACTGCTGCCCAGGTTTACGGGCTTTACAATTACCGGAAAGCCGAGCTCATCAATTTCATCGAGAATTTCATCCTGCGCCTTCTCCCATTGCGATTCGTAGAAGTCGACGCTGTCTACGACGGGAATGTCGTGGGCTCGGCACATTTCCTTGGCTTTTACTTTATCCATGCCCAGGCTGGAGGCAAAAATTCCGCTGCCCGCAAACGGCAGGTTATACATATCACAGGTCCCCTGGAATGCCCCGTTTTCACCTTCCGAACCGTGAAATGCCGGAAGAACGGCGTAAATGGAATGTGTTTGGCGGGATGAGAAGAGGCCTTGTTTCTCTGTTTCCAGCAGTACCGGTTTGCCCATTTCGTTATGTGAAAAGGTACACGGCACGGCCTGCTGCACAAGCTCATCGAGATCCTGGTAGTGCTCAAGGTCCAGCAAGTATTCGCCCGTTAGCCAGCGTCCCGATTTGGTGATATAAAGTGGAATAAGTGAATAGTTTGTCTCTTCCAATGCCGATATCGCCTGCATAGCGCTCAACACTGATACTTCGTGTTCCGGGGAAACGCCGCCAAAAGCCACAAGGATGTTTTTATTCATACGTTCTATCTCCGTTCGAGATCATTTAATTTCCGGTTTAATGATAACAAAAGTAAACGCAATGATGAATTAGGAAATGGGATTCTGACTCAAAAACCATTAGTGTTCGGGGAAATTTATCTTCTAGGCAAAAAATGGCGTTTAAGTTCACTAGATTTTTTTTAAAAGGAATTCGATATGAACCTCTTTACAATAAAATCAGACTCCCACATCCGGCCTTAGTAAAGTTGACCGCCCGGAAGGGGTTTGAGAGGAGCGTAAAGAAAAAATCTGTGATTTTTTTAGCGTAACGAGGGGCCCTTCAGGTCAAGTTTACCTGAGTCGGTGAATTTTTTGGTTCGTTTTTTCTTCACTGAAAAAATGAACAGCCTGAACAAGAAGTAAGGCAATTTTAAATAGTTTTTTACCGGACAACAGTGCTTAAAAATTGAGAATTGGCAATTTAGGATTGAGAGGTATAGATTCTAAATTTATTTGGAGGGAGCCAGACGAAACTGACTATTTTTAATATGTTTTCGCGAAAGAGATTATTTCTGCTCTGTTTATTAATCTGCATTTGTGCAAAGCCCGGGGAATGTCAAATAAATGTGCGGGTAGTGTCGGAGCGCGCAACTATATACGGGGAGCCAATCCCCGATTCTGAACTAACTTTTGATGCCCGGAAAGGTGATATCTTCAAAGTGGAAGAGGGTAAAAAAGAGTGGGTTCAAATCATGATGTTTTCTGACTCCAAGAGATATATCAGGAGTTCTGATGTGGACTTTACAACCGAGCAACCAGTGGCTCCGTCTGATCCGGAAATGCTCAACAAATTTTGTGCTAAAGTAAAGACTGCGAAACGAAAAGCTACAAACGAAGCGGCCTTAAAATATGCTGAGAATATACGGCGTCAACGTATATTTGAGCGATTACTATTCGATCGATATATCCTGGAAGCCTTCAGGAAATTTGATATCCCTGCCACGAAACCCTCGAAATTGGTTGAGTGCATTGATGACAGTCCTATATATGAAAGAAGGATAAAAAATTAGCGTTCAACGTATTTTGGCATCAGCCTACCCCATTTGAGCCAGGTAATAGAGCCGCATAATCTTCAACTCTTTATAACTTATTTCCCCGTCAAGCTCTTCATGGACCGGGCGCAACAGGTCGGGGCCATGCTTTTCGTAGGCCTGCAGAACGGAATCCTGTGCCTGCTCATCAAGTCCAGAGACTTCTAAAAAGCCTTCAGGGCGGAGAGGGTTGTCCTCCTTGTAATATTTGCGAAGATGTTTGAGAATAGTGGACATTTTTACATCATATTCATCCATCAACTCATTGATAGACTGCCCGTTGTTGTAGGCCGGCCCAACCTCGTGATGTCGCTTTTTACTAAACTTTCCGGCCCGGGGGCGGGATGATCTGCGGGTTTTTGTCGCTCGCTTTTTCTTCTCTTCAATTCCGTGTTCTTCGCAGTACTGCTTGATCAGCCGTCCAAATTCATCGCCATACTTGTTGAGTTTCGCCGAGCCTATACCATGAATAGCACGCATACTCTCTTCGTTCTGTGGGAAATAATAAGCCATTTCAATGAGCGTGGTATCCGGGAAAATAACATAGGGCGGAACATCGGCTTTATCGGCCAGCTCTTTCCGTTTTTGCCGCAGCTGTTTGAAGAATGTTTCATCGTAATCGAGCTTTTCCGCTGAAGCGGCAGTGCGTGCGGAGTCTCTGTCGGCACTTTTGTTGTTGGTATTGATCCGGCCATACAGCGCTTTTCTACCTTTCAGCAGGTCTATTCCCGATTGTTTGAGCTTCAGGCTGCCGTATTCCGGATCACGCTCCAGGAAGCCATGGATAAGCAGTTGCTCGGATAGCTTCTTCCACTGCTTTTTAGACAACTCGCGCCCTATTCCATGGGTCGAAAGTTCAGTATGCCCGTGTTCCTTAACTTTTTTTGCCTCGGAGCCGCGCAGAATTTTAGTGATGTGGGTAGCTCCAAAATGTTGATCTGTGCGAACGATGCATGAGAGAAACTTCTGGGCGGGCTCGGTCAGATCCTCTACTTCCTGGGGACTGCCGACACAGTTATCGCACATATCACAAGTGTCGGAGGGATAGGTCTCTCCAAAGTAATCCATCAGGGGAATGCGACGGCACTTGTTGTTTTCAATAAACTGTAGCAGGGCATTCAGGTGCCGCTCCGCCACCTTTTTCTCTTGCCCCTGCTTCTTGTTGATAAAGTACTTGATCTTGTTGATGTCGGAATAACTGAACAGCATCAGGCAGTCGGCCTGCAGCCCGTCTCGGCCGGCGCGGCCGATCTGCTGGTAGTACGCTTCAATATTCTGTGGCATGTCGTAATGCACTACAAACCGCACATCCGGCTTGTTGATGCCCATCCCAAAGGCGATGGTTGCCACTATGATATCCACATCGTCCTTGATAAAGGCCTCTTGGTTATTGTTGCGCCTTCCCTCTGAAAGTCCCGCATGGTAGGGGCGCACCGAGAACCCTTCGTACTCCAGCTCTTCTGCCAGCTCATCCACCTGCTTGCGCGAAAAGCAGTAGATGATGCCCGATTGATTTTCATGGCGGTCCAGGAACGTCAGTACCTGGTCCAGCGGACGGTGTTTATCCCGGATTTCGAGGAACAGGTTCGTTCTGTTAAAACTGGCGATAAACGCTTCTGTTTCCTTTAGCTCCAGGGTCCTTTTGATATCATCCTGGACACGGGGAGTGGCTGTTGCCGTAAGGGCGATCGTGACTGCATCCGGGAAATTTTTGCGCACCATGGCCAGCTTTCGGTATTCTGGGCGGAAATCATGGCCCCATTCGGAAATACAGTGTGCCTCATCAATCGTAAAAGAATCAACGTCGAGTGATTTAAGAAGCTTCTTTGTTCGCGACATCAGCAGTGTTTCCGGTGCAAGATAGAGCAGGGAAACTTCGCCTCGTTTTAGCAGGTCCACATTGTGCTGGTATTCCTGTTGTGAGAGCGTGCTGTTCAGCTGCACTGCCGAGATGTTATACTCCCGCAACTGCTCCACTTGGTCTTTCATCAGCGAGATGAGCGGAGAAACAACGATCGTCAGCCCGTCAAAGATAAGGGCCGGTATCTGGTAACACAGCGATTTTCCACCGCCGGTGGGCATGACGACCAGGGCATCATTTTTTTGCAGCACATGATCAATTACTTCTTCCTGGAGGGGTCGAAATTCTTTGAAGCCGAAAACGTTCGTGAGCGCCTCTCGGGCTTGTTGCATCATCAATTGGGTTTTGCGTTAAATTTTGCGAAACGAAAAGTAAGGATATAATAAGTCAATTTTTATCTCAACTTTGGAAATACTTTTATCTGCGTAAAAAGTTTCGTTGAACCGTTGAGCTGTTGACAGTTTAGTCAAAAGTCAAAAGATCCAAGGTCGAAAAGTCCAAAGTTGAAGGTCAAAGGGTATGATTTAAATTCTCTTCATCGTAGTTGATGTTGAAGTGTATGTGTTCAAAAGTTATAACCAAGTTCGAGCTTAACACCTCGACATCCATACTTCCAACGGTTAAACATCTAAACTTTTCAACGATTCAACGAAGTTTAAACACGCTGGAGTTGTTATTTAAGCATGTGATAACTATCCTGTTACATTGTTCTAGGGAGAGATCCTAATTTACCTTGAGAGAAAAACGTCGGGCCGTGTGGTTATTAGTTGATTCATCTTGAAATTAATTTCGTTCGTTATGTTTGGGATACAAGCTCTGGATGTCGTTATCAGTCTTATCTTCATCTACCTGCTCTTCAGCCTGTTTGTGAGCGTGGTAAATGAGATTTTAAGCCAGTTTTTCCAGGTGAGGGGCAAGGAACTACGTTTCTCAATTGAGCGGATGATCGGGTATGCACTCCGAAAACAGTTTTACCAGCATCCCAAAATTAACAGGACGCAATACCGCTCCAGCATTTTTTACGGAACGCCATTATGGAAGCTATATGCCTGGATCCGGGAAAAGATATCCAGCAATATCGATTTTGGTTCCAAGGACATCGACAAGAAGATAACCAATAAAGCCTCTCCCTCGAATATCTCAACAGGGACATTTGCCGACACGCTGATCGATCTCATCCAGGATGAGGCGGCCAGGAAGGAGCTGTTTAAGCAGGCCCCATTCCTGGAAAAAATATACCAAAAGGCGGAGGGCGATGTTGAAGCACTGCGAGAAGCCATAGAAAATTGGTTCGATGAGATTATGGTGTATACCAGCGAATGGTACAAGCAAAAGCTCCGGTACATACTACTGGTGCTGGGGTTCCTGACGGCTGCGGCCTTTAATGTTGATTCAGTTTCGATCTTTAAAACATTGGCCAACAATCCGGAAACGCGGGGTCAGGTAGTTCAACAGGCAGAGGGATTCATTGACTCCCACAACCTTGAGGATGGAATAGTGGTGCCGGTGACTGTTGGGGATTCAGCCGCCTCGTCTGATACCCTGTACAGCAACTATGCCATTCGTGATTTTTTGGAATCCAGGTACGAGGCATGCGGGGGATCAGAGCAATGCAGGAAATCAGTTAATGAAGACTATCCCACGCTGGCAAGGATTGACAGCACCTACATGGAAGTGAACCGGCTTGTTCATGAAGATATTGAACAGCTCTCTACGGTGCTGGGCATCGGCTGGGGCAGTTGGAATGGTGCTACCGGATGGCTCGACTGGATTGTGAGGGTGCTGGGATGGCTGGTTACGGCAATAGCTATCAGCCTGGGGGCCCCGTTCTGGTTCGACTTGCTCAAGAGAGTTATCAACCTCAAGAATGAAATCACAAAAGAGAAAGGTACAACAACTAAAACCAAGACAGAATAAGTATGCGTAAAACCTATCGCTATAAAGACCTGGAATTTCCGGTTGCGGATGATGAGGATGTACAGTTCACTGTGGAGTTCGTTTCGGATGGAAATATGGTGCAAACCGTGGTAAATACACCCGGCGACAATGATCCCGAAATTGATGGAGAAGGTACAAAACTCCTTGGCAAAGGGGCGGACCTGCGAGGTACCCAGACGATCTGTTTCTCTGACGCGGCAAATCCTGTGCCCAACGAGGATCACATTCGAATCAACTTTAAGATAAATGACAAGCTGCTCGTTGAGCATTCAAACGAAAAATCGGAAGAGGAGCGCCCCTACATTGTATTGGCAATTAAATTTCCCACCGTATGAGACGCTTGGTACTAGGACTTTGCATCAGCTTTCTGGCAACGGCTTCGTATGCACAGGAACGACTTACGGACATTAGCGCCCCCACTTCTCCCGCTTCAGCACTTCTCGGCGTGCAGCCTCAATCGGTGTTATCGCCCAAATCTTACGGGGCGTTGGAGACGGCACTGTACTCCAATTTTATTAATAGCGCAGGAGAAACAGTCCTGCCCAACGATTTTGGTCTCGAGTTCACCCCGTATTGGGCCAGTGATCACAGTCTTACTATTGAGGAGTATCTCTACCCACAGGATGTGTGGAAGGGCCAGATTGTCCGCAATTCATCTTTTTCGATGGCGTCTACTCAAAATTTTCGTCTTGGCGACAGCACCGCCACCAGCGGACTGGGCTTTGGGTATCGTACTACTCTTTATTTTGGGAATAAAAAAGATCGCGAAGTAGTAACCCAATTCCGACAGCAGATTGCAAAAAACCAGAAAGTGCAGGCCAGGATCGGGGCGGAGGCGAACCAGCTGGTTTTTCAGCCGGAGATCCAGGGCAGGACTGATTTTCTCAATGCCATCCGCCCTGTGATAGCAAAGGCACTTCAGGATGTTTACGAGGAGGATTCCACGCAGTTGGTTGAAGAACAGGTTAATACCATCTTGGCAGACAGTAGCAGCCTTCCCACGTATGATAGCGACAACCTGGATGCGTTCTTGGATGCGTTTATGAATATGGTGGACCAGAATTTGGTTGATGCAGACAGGAAGCTGAATGCCCAGGCAGTTTTCGATAATTTTAAGGGCTATATCAAAAACCGGCAGGGATTCTCTGTGGATGTGGCCTACGGCGTTTTCCTTAACTTCCCCGCCAGCAATTTTAAATCGGCTGTTGCTCCCCGCCACTCGTTCTGGGTTACCCCGTCTTACCGGTTCAAGGATGAGCTGAGCAGATTGAAAGTGATGGGCGTTTTTCGTTTTGAGACCTACAACACCGGTTATTATAAAGAGTATTTTCCCAGCTCCCAGGTTTTCGAACATAATATTGACTATGGGATCGCCGTCTCGGGAGAGTTCGATCGCTTTTCACTCCAGCTGGAGGCCGTGGGCCGCAGCAGCAATTCGCTTGTCCCCGCGGGCACTGATAACACCGGCAACCAGCTGTTTCGCAAAGACAGCCGCTCCGACTTCCAGGCGATCGGGACCTTCGTGTATCGACTGAACGACCGGCTGGCCCTAACCTACAGCCTTGGCGACAGCTTCGAGCCGATCTTTAATGCTGAGAATACCTTGGTCTCCCTGGTCTCGCTCAATTTCGGGTTTGGAGGCCCAACGCGGCAGGATTTAAGTGAGTAGGGCAGTTGATTGTCGTTAGCTCGATATAAAGATCAAGCTGGGCCGTTGGATTTACGGTATTAGGGATCAAATAAGTTGCTTCCCTCACCTACTGCCGGTCATACAGCGATGATTGTGGTCCATGCTCTTTCATTTGCGCGGGAATTAATTCCCGCGCTATAGATAGGCATGAAACCGGATCACCTCGTTGCCCTCATTTCGTTGTGGCACGGTGCACCGTGCCCGTACACTTTATCGAGCAATTTTGGGAGTCAGGTTACAGAGGACAAGCGACGATAGAGAGCACGTTTTTGGCAACGGAGAGGTTGATTTCTATTATAAAAAGCCTGCCAGGTTTCGGAAACCTGACAGGGCTGAGATGAATACCAAACAAGAAAAAGTCCATCCCGAAGTTATCAGGATGGACCTTTCGAATTCTAAGTAATTAAAAGCCTACTTGCTTAAGTACAAGTTTTTGAACTCATACGGCTTTTTGAAGTGCTCGTCGTTGAAGTCTTCCGCGAAATAGATCGTTTCGCCTGTTGACTTCATCTCGGGTCCGAGCTCCTTCTTGACTTCCGGGAACTTGCCAAACGGGAAGACCGGCTCCTTGATCGCCCACTTGGTCAACTTGGATTTGAGATCCTCTTCCGGGAAGTCCTTGAGCTTGGCACCCAGCATTACCTTCACTGCAATGCGCGCTTCCGGCCGCTCGGTGGCTTTGGCCAGGAACGGGATCGTTCGCGTTGATCGCGGGTTAGCCTCCAGCACATACACATCGTCACCCTTCACGGCATACTGCACATTCAGGAATCCGATGATGCCCATCTTGCTGGCGATCTTCTGATGGTAATCCTTGATCTTGTTAATCGCCACGTCGCTGAGGGAGTAGGTCGGAATGACGGCCGTGGAGTCGCCCGAGTGAACACCCGCAGGCTCAATATGCTGCATGATGCCGGCGATGTGTAGCTGCTCGCCGTCATACACGGCATCCACATCCACCTCAACCGCATCCTCAAGGAAACGGTCGATCAGGAAATCGTTTTCGGGATGGGTTTGGAGAATTTTCTCGGTATACTTTTTCAGTTCCTCCTCTTTGATGGCGATCCGCATGCCCTGCCCGCCAAGAACGTAACTTGGACGGATCAGTACCGGGTAACCGATGCGGTCCGCCACTTCCAGCGAGCCCTCCACGGTTCGGGCGGTGCCATATTCAGGAAAGGGGATATCCAGCTCCTTGAGGAAGTTGGAGAAGGAGCCGCGATCTTCGGCAAAATTGATCTTTTCAAATGGCGTACCAAAGATTTTGATGCCTTCTTCCACAAAACGCTTGCCTAGCTTCAGGGCCGTCTGTCCACCAACCTGCAGGATCACGCCTTCGGGATCCTCATGCTCAATGATGTCGAGCACGCGCTCCCAGTAGACCGGCTCAAAATAGAGCTTGTCGGCGATGTCAAAGTCGGTTGAGACGGTCTCCGGGTTACAGTTGATCATGATCGCCTCGTAGCCCATCTCTTTGGCCGCTCCAACGGCGTGGACACAGGTGTAGTCAAACTCAATACCCTGCCCGATGCGGTTGGGACCACTGCCCAGGATAACGACTTTTTTGTTATCAGAAACGTCGCTTTCATTTTCTCCTTCATATGAGGAGTAGTAGTAGGGCGTTTCAGCAGGAAACTCGGCCGCGCAGGTATCCACAACCTTGAAGGCCGGCTTGAGTTCGAGCTCTTTCCTCTTTTCACGTACTTCGTACTCGCTTACCGGGCCATCGCTCTGGCTCAGCATCCAGGCGATCTGGGTATCGCTGAAGCCAGCCTGCTTTAATTCGTAGAGATCATCTTTGGAGATATCCTCCAGCGATTGCCCTTCCGTTCGGTTTTCGAGCGAGACCATGTAACGGATCTGTTGCAGGAACCAGGGGTCTACCTGGGTGATATCCGCTATCTCTTCAACGGAGGCCCCCAGTTTGAAGGCATGCCGTACATTCAGCAGGCGATCCCAATACGGTTTCAGGAGTCGCTCACGAACGCTGTTGCGCTCGATCTCTTCATAACCGTCGGCACCAAGTCCGGCGCGACCGATTTCGAGTGACTGCCACGCCTTGTTGAGCGCTTCCGGGAAGTTGCGACCGATCGACATCACTTCGCCCACCGCTTTCATCTGGGTGGTCAGTTCTTCGTCCACGCCGGGGAACTTCTCGAAGTTGAACCGCGGCGCTTTCACCACCACGTAGTCGATGGAGGGTTCGAAGCAGGCGGAAGAAACGCCAGTAATCGGGTTGGGAAGCTCATGAAGGTCATAACCAACCGCCAGCTTGGTGGCAATTTTGGCAATCGGGTAGCCGGTGGCTTTTGACGCCAGGGCCGAAGAACGACTTACCCGTGGATTAATCTCGATTGCCACGAAACGATCGGAGCCCGGCTCCACGGCAAACTGTACGTTACATCCGCCGGCAAATTCGCCAATTGAGTTCATCATCTTTATGGCAGCATCGCGCAGCATCTGGAACTGCTTGTCGGTCAGTGTCTGCGAGGGGGCCACGGTAACAGAGTCGCCGGTGTGCACACCCATCGGGTCGATGTTTTCAACAGTACAGACAATGACGACTGTATCGTTGGGGTCGCGCAGGAGTTCCAGCTCATACTCTTTCCACCCAAAGATGCTCTCTTCAATCAGCACCTGGTGTACCGGACTGAGCTCGAGTCCGCGCAGTACTTTACGTTCAAATTCATCTTCATTCCAGACGATTCCGCCACCGTCGCCGCCCATGGTAAAGGAGGGGCGTATGACAATTGGGAGGCCACCGAGCTCTTCGGTAATCTCTTTCGCCTCCAGCAGGGAGTCTGCTATGCGGCTGCGGCATTGCGGGATGTCGATCTCGTCCATCAGGTCGCGAAACGCCTGCCGATCTTCGGTGATCTCCACGGCATCAATATTTACCCCGATAATCTCGATGCCGTTTTCTTCCCAAAAATTTTCCTGCTGCAGGTCCCGGGTCAGGTTCAGGCCGGTTTGTCCACCCATGGTCGGGAGCACCGCATCGGGCTTTTCCTTTTCTACAATTTCTTTAATGGATTCGGTAGTTAACGGCTTCAGGTAGACCTCATCGGCCATCAGCGGATCGGTCATAATGGTGGCCGGGTTCGAGTTGATGAGTATAACTTCGTAGCCATCGTCCATCAGTGAGCGGCAGGCCTGTGATCCGGAGTAGTCAAACTCGGCAGCCTGGCCAATTACAATAGGTCCTGAGCCAATGATAAGAATTTTGTGGATATCGTCGCGTCGTGGCATTTCTGTTTGTAGCTTCTGAAGATTTTGAGATTATAAGTTGGTTTAGAGGCTTAGATCGGGTAAGGGCATGGAGCCCCCCTACACTTGCGATGCTAAACCAGTTCCTCTTTTCCTTCCTTGATAAGATCCAGAAAGTGATCGAAAAGATAGGAGGAATCGTGTGGGCCAGGGGAAGCTTCCGGGTGATATTGTACGGAAAATCCAGGGTAGCTTTTGAAACGGAGGCCTTCGATACTATCGTCATTGAGGTTTACATGTGTAACCTCGACCTTGGATTCGTCCAGTGCCTCTTCATCTACTGCGAACCCGTGATTTTGGGTAGTAATTTCGACATTCCCGGTCTCCTTGTTAAGTACCGGCTGGTTGGCTCCCCGGTGCCCGACGTACATTTTTTTGACAGGGATTCCTTCTTCGAGCGCCATTAGTTGATGCCCCAGGCAGATACCAAAGCACGGTTTCTGCGATTCTTTGGCATACCGAACAACATCGAGTGCGTACTGGCTGGTTGCATTGGGATCGCCTGGACCATTGCTGAAGAAGAATCCATCCGGTTCCCAGGTCTTAATCTCTTCAAGGAAATCTCCTTTTGCTGGGAAAATTCTGAGCGTGCAGCCGCGGTTTACGAGATTATTGATGATATTTTGTTTAATACCATAGTCAAAAGCGGCCACTTTATACGGCCCTTCACTGTGAACAGTTTGCGGTTCCTGCCGGGTTACTTCGCTGGCAAGTTCCAGCCCTTTCATCTGCGGCCAGTTTTTTGCTTTCTGTACTAGCTTTTCTTCATCAAGTTCTTCCGAGGAGATTACAGCGTTCATTACGCCTTTCGTTCGAATGTGTCGCACCAGCCGTCGGGTGTCGACGCCACTGATTCCGATGACTTCATTGCGTTCCAGGTATTCCTGCAGGCTGCCGTCGGCCATGGGATTGCTAAACTCCCATGAAAATGAACGAACGATAAGCCCGGATATCATTACTTGACGCGCTTCATCGTCACGGCTCATGGTGCCGTAGTTGCCGATGTGGGGGTAGGTCATCATCATGAGCTGACCATAGTAGCTGGGATCGGTAAAAATTTCTTGATAACCGGTCATACTGGTATTGAAGCAAAGTTCTCCACCAGTGGTACCTTTCTTGCCGATGGCGTAACCATGTTCTACGGTACCGTCGGAAAGTGCTATGATGGCTTTATCGCGAGGGTAAAGTGACATTATTATTTGTGAAGTGTTGTTATCGGGTTGCGGTTATTATCTAAAAAAATCCGACAACAGAACCTGTGTCGGATTGAAAAAAGGGGTGAGGTGTATTGATCAAAAAATTTTTTAAAAATGGAAGCCCAATGCTTCATCAAGCATAACCTTGGTACTGCATCCGGCTTCATTTTATAAAACAAACGCTGATCGTTTTTTAGTGAGTGATTTTCGCGTCCAAAACTGGTCAAATATATGAACTGCGAATTCGATATTCAACGCTATTATGTAAAATTTAAAAAGGGCAATACTTTTAGGGGTGTTGCCCTTTTAATAGAACACCGTTTTTTACTTATTCGAAAGTAGTAAAGCCGGTTTTGGCTAATTGTTCCTCATCTGTGCATTCAGGGGTAAAGGAACTGGTGTTGCCATTGTGTTTGGTATACTCAAAGGTCACCGTGCCGCTGGCTACAGGTTGTTTAACGGTTAACGTATTACCGTTGACCGTTACTTCTACATCAATTGTTTTGCTGTCATCAAACGGGTCGGTAAAGGTATATATGTTACCGTTGATTTCAAGGATATCTTCAACTTCGATAAGGTAGCAATCTTCGCCCTGGTCATACTCATCACCCATATAGTCATACGTGGTAACGGAAGTTTCCGTGACATTGATATAGCTGATATCATTCTCTGTTGAATTGAGTTTCCAGAGTCCAACAGCGGTGGACAACTCTGAGTCAGTCGAATTGTCTTTGCAGGATACCAAAGTTAATACGCATAGCAATCCCACAAAAAGTTTAGTGGAAAATGAGAAATGCATGGTTTTCTCTCTTTCAGAGAATTAATTGATAAATGTTAATAGACGTGCAAATGGTGTTATTGCCAATAGTAGATGAGTGATAATATTATGTAGTTTTTACGACACAAGTCAATAACCTTGGAAAATATTTTTTTACTATAGTTAGAGTCACAAACAAGAGCAGGCACATGCTGGTTAAACACCACGTACTTACGAAAAATTACGCATCAAGAATTTCGCATTACTAATTACCACAACAGTTGCTTCATACAGAATACGCTGCCGCCGCTTTTCAGGAATTCTGAGGTGTCCACTTCATGAACGGAGAACCCAGCGTCGTGCAATTTTTTATTTACGTCGGAGCAGCCCTGTTGAATGATTACATTCTTGCCATCGGGACAGGTGGCATTGCAGGCGAACAGCGCTTTCGCCTCATATTCGCCAGCCTTGACAACCCGCCCAAAAACAGCGTTTATGAGTTCGAGTCCCTGTTTGGTAAAGGCATCGGGGTAAATTAATACTGTGGTTTCATTGAGCACACAGAAACAGGTATCCAAGTGGTAAAATGATTCATCCACCAATTCCAGGGTAACAATCGGCAAATCCAGTTTGTCTGCTACCGCCCGGTAGGCATCCAGCGATGAACGATAGCCATATCCACCCCAAAGCAAGCGGCGATCGGTATGCCAGATAGCATCACCACAACCTTCAAAATCCTGGATATGCTCCTCGTCCAGGAAATGAACAACGTAACCGTGCTGCCTGTACCATTGCTCTATATAGGGGACCTCCTTTTTACGCTCATCCGCATGCATGATACTCATAATTACATGCTTCTTAACACCGTCAAAAGCCGGCAAGCTTTGATTTGCGCAAAACACCATATCGGGCAGTCCCTCCTGTCCCTCCAGCTGGTGGACAGTTAGACCGATCTGCTCAAAGGTGAAATAGATTTTATCCCACTGACTTTGCGCTTTTAATTTATCCACTTTTCCCACATTGTCAGCCATATGTGGGTTAATCACGTAATCCACCGAAAAGTAGGTTGGCTCTACCATTAACACCTGTTTTGGTTGTGGCATTGTCGGGAGATCATAAATAGAAAAATCCAGTTGTTCGGCTGATTCTATGATTTGTGCCATGGAATGTGTGAGTCTGAAATGCGGGTTTCCAGTCGTTATGTGTTGAAAGTTAACGGTTGAAGGTTGTGGCCGCCAGCATCCAAAACGGGATCTGTCCATTTAACTTGTAACCTTTAACACCTTTCTAAAAAGATAACAAATTGAAGGGTAGAATAAATCAAATAGGGCGTGCCCGATTCTTTTACAAAAAATATTTTTCATTTCCCTTTTTAAAAGGCATACTTAAAAAACTGAAGGCGTTGATATAGTTTGAATGAATCAAAAATTCATTTACTGAATGTATGCTGCTTAATCCTGAACTGCTTTCCCAGTTGGCTCCCCTGGAGTTGCGGGCACGAAAAATTGTTGAGGGATTTATTTCCGGCCTCCACAAAAGTCCCTATTACGGGTTTAGTGTAGAATTTGCAGAGCACCGGCCCTACAATTTTGGTGATGATCTGAAGCATGTAGACTGGAAAGTGTACGCCAAGACAGAGCGCTTCTACGTAAAGCGGTATGAGGAGGAAACCAATTTGCGCGCCTACCTGCTGCTTGATACCAGCAGTTCCATGTATTTTAAGCACTTTGCAGAGTGGACAAAGTTACGCTATGGCATCAATTTTGGAGCGGCACTGCTTTACCTGATGCACCGTCAGCGTGATGCCACGGGACTCATCCCATTCAGCGATAAAATTGAGAGCTTTATCCCTGCGAAGTCATCTTATTCTCATCTCCGCCTGATATTCCAAGAGTTGGAAAAGCGGCTGAAGGAGGAAGAACAGGGGCCCGGTGACCGAAAGAAAACAGGCTCGGCGCAAGTGATCCATGAAGTGGCTGAGCGCCTGAATCATCGCAGTCTGGTGGTCATAGTTACTGATCTTTTTGAAAATGTGGATAAGCACGAGCAGTTGATTTCAGCACTGAAGCACTTGAGGCATCGAAAACACGAGGTGCTCCTTTTTAATGTGATGGAGCAAAAAAGCGAACGCGAACTGGATTTTCCGGATCGCCGATACCGCCTTGAGGATATGGAAACGGGAACCGAGATGGAGGTGTTGCCGGCGCAGGTCAGAGAAGATTATAAAAAGAAGGTGGCCGAGTATACCCATCGCTTTAAAATGGCATGCAGCGAATTCCAAATTGATTTTGAGGAGGTTGATACCCAAAGCTCGTTCGACCTTGCCTTGCTGGCATATCTGAATAAAAGAAAAAATCTAGGTTAAATGAGTAATAAATAAAGAGAGAGAACGGATAATTGGTAAACCTGGCGATCTAAGAATAACTACGGGCAGTATGAGAAGGACATTGGTTTTGCTTATTGTTTTGACGCTTTTTGTATGCCTGCAATTACCTGCACAACCCACGGACTTTGGGAAGGTAGACAGTTTAGTAGGCTCATATGCAGATCAGGAACTGTTCAGCGGCGCCGTTTTGGTAGCCCGTGACGGAGAGGTTTATAGCAACGGCTACGGTATGGCAAATCGGTCGTGGAGTATTTCCAACTCTGCCGACACTCGCTTCCAGGTTGCCTCACTGACAAAATCGTTCACCGCTATCCTGGTTCTGCAGCTTGTTGATCAGGGTAGTATTTCGTTGAATGATCCCTTGTCAATGTATTTGCCCGACTATCCTGCGCAATATGCTGCCGACGTAACGGTCCGTCACTTGTTGAGCCATACCTCCGGTATTCCCAGTTATACCAACTTCGAAAGCTGGCCGGATACCACCAGCAGGGTCGACGTACGACCCGCCAATTTTGTAAATGTTATTGCACAGCGGGAGCTCCTGTTTCCACCCGGCACCGACTTCAGTTATAGTAATTCCAACTATTTTTTACTGGGCATAATTATTGAAAAGATAACCGGTATGTCATACGGCCGTGTATTGCAGGATCGCATATTAGAACCGGCACAGATGGAAAATACCGGCTACCAGTTCAACCGGATGGTGGTTGAGCGAATGGCCGAAGGATATGAGCGACTTTCCAACGGGTTTTATGAGAAAGCACCGTTTCAAAGCCCCTCTACCGCCTACGCTGCAGGTGGTATTTATTCTGTGGTAAATGATCTTTATCGGTGGGTGCAGTTGCTGTATGCTGACAAGCTGCTACCAGAAGATATTCGGAATGAGATGATGACCCCAGGAGACGGGAATTACGGGTACGGATGGGTCGTCGGTGGTGCATACCCGGATGAAGTGACAGATTTTTTTAAGGCACCCTTCACTTTTAGCAGTAATCCCCAACCCAATGAGCAATCCTACCGGCTTGTATGGCACTGGGGATCCAATCCCGGGTTTAACTCACTACTTGTCCGGGTGCCCGGGCCACAGTGGACGATCATCATCCTGGAAAACCAACACCTGATGGGGGATCCCGAAGGCACAAAAATTTATGATATCGCCGGTGAGATCTTTGAGCTACTTGCGCGACAGAGTGCAAGCTAGAAGTGTAATACATGATGCGTAATGCGTCATCCGTGAGTAGAAATTTTACGTATTACGCATCACTCATCACGGATTATTATGTAACTTCGGAATTCTTCAACACCTTATTAAGCAACGAAGGGAAAAATCGTTTCAAATAGATCCCCATCAGCTCAAATCCACCGATATAAATCTCCTCTTTTCCCTTCAGGACTTTTGGAAGAAGTTTTTGGGTAAATGTGTCTGGCTCCATTCCCTTTTCCTGTCCCTTTCCCATCTTGCCGTGGCGCGACCCGTCGCCTTCCAGGGCGTTTAGCGTAACATCAGTTTTTATGTATCCCGGGCACACCAGTGAGACATCAATATTGTGTTCGTAAACCTCTTGCCGCAGGCAGTCGAACCAGCCGTGCAATGCGTGTTTTGAAGCTGCATACGAGGAGCGGAGTCGCGTACCAAACTTCCCCATGACACTGCTGGTAACGATGATATGTCCTGAGTTGCGGTCAATCATCGATGGAAGTATCGCCTTGGTAAGTGCCACTGTTCCGAAGAAGTTGACCTCCATCACCTTGCGAACTACATCCATACTGGTATCCATAACCAAAGAGCGCTGGCTGATCCCGCCATTGTTAAAGAGGTAGTCGATATGTCCAAACGCAGCCAGGGCCTCTTCCGTTTTACCGGGCAGTGATTCCGACTCAGCCAGGTCGAGCGAGATAATCTGAATATCCGAGCGGTTACCCTCACACTGCTCTTTTACCTCTTCCAGGGCTTCCCGGCGCCGCGATGAGATAATCAGCTTGGCCCCTCGTTTGCTCAGAGCGTAGGTCAACGCTTCTCCAATGCCGGATGAAGCACCGGTGATCCAGACAACTTTATCTTTAAAAGACATAATACTTGACGGGTTTAGGTGATGATGGCGGCTTTCAATGGCTTGATGATAAGACAAACAGCGGTTAATCTCGACAAGTGAATCGGTATTTTTCCTGTGTCAAAGCCCTGTTTTCTAAGTAGTTTTTTGTATTTTTTGCCTGAATGTTAACGAACAGTGGTACAGTGGCACACAAGCACACCATATTACTAGTTGAGGATGAAAAAGAACCGGCCGAAATGTTAGCTAATTTCCTGGAGATGAACGATTATGAAGTATTGGTCGCACATGAAGGAAACGAAGCCCTCGAGCTTATTGACCAGCGGGCCAGTGAAATCCATATTGCTGTACTCGATATTATGGTTCCCAATGTGAACGGAAAGGAGATCTGCCGACGTATCAGAAAGCACCCGGTCTTGAACGATATTCCCGTCATCTTTTTGACTGCCAAAGACAAGGAAAAGGATGAGATTGAAGGTCTAGAGCTCGGGGCCGATGATTACATCTCCAAGCCGGCCAGCCTGGATCTCGTGAAAACCCATGTTGAAACGCTTCTGAGGCGGCAGAATCCGCAAAAAGCCAACTGGCTGCAGTACGGCAATACCTATCTTGACGTAGATGCCAAGGAGTTGTATGTAGATGATGAAAAGGTGGAGCTAACCTCAACCGAATACACCCTGATTCAGCTGTTTTACCAGAATCCCAAGCGGGTGTACAGCCGACAGGAGATTCTGGAGCATATTACGGAAGATGATCATTTTGTCTTCGACCGCACCGTGGATGTGCATGTGAAAAACCTGCGCCTCAAGATGGGGGATGCCGGGCAGATTGTAAAAACCTATCGGGGCATTGGCTACGGCCTGAATCGGGACCTTGTGGGTGTGTAGATAATCGATTATAAACAAATTACGCCTTTAGGGGGTAACAACTTCTATGTCATCCTGAACTTGTTTCAGGATCTGGTAAGGTTTGGGTATTGATCATTAACCCTCAATCGTATCAACGCTACGATTCCCCGCGAGATCCTGCATCGGGGTGCAGGATGACTGAGAGACATTTCTTAACCCTCAACGGGTTATACAAATAATCAAGGAATAGTGTAATATTACAGTAATATGTATCATTGTGATTTGATAACTGTCATTTGAGATTTAACAGATGAGTATACGCTCCAAACTGGCCTGGACTTTTATTCTGCTACTGATATTCGGCATAACGGCCATCAGCAGTTATTCCATTCTTTTTATCAGGAATTATATGCTGGAAGAAGGAGTGGATCAGATCAACAAGGATACCCAGTGGCTGGTGGTGACTATCGAAAACCTTTCGGCGGGCTCAGGATTCGAGCAGGC
The DNA here is from genome assembly GCF_031569985.1 of Aliifodinibius sp. S!AR15-10. Taxonomy (NCBI): domain Bacteria; kingdom Pseudomonadati; phylum Balneolota; class Balneolia; order Balneolales; family Balneolaceae; genus Fodinibius; species Aliifodinibius sp. S!AR15-10. The sequence goes on from NZ_JAMQKA010000023.1 coordinate 46,349, forward strand.
CTTCCGTGAAGCAGCAGAGACTTCGGGCTACCAGTTGGCACTTTACGATCGCGATGGGGTACTGTTCGCCTCTTATCCGGATACTGGGCTTACCGATCTTTCCCAATACCTGCGACATGATCTCCAGAAGACGCTTGAGGCCCGCAACAAGATCCCATTGGTGCAAAATGAGTCTGAAAATCCCAAGCTGATCAGCTACGCCTATCTCCCCGAGAGCAATAACGCGGCGCAGTACATTCGGGTCAGCCAGTTCAAGGACCAGATCTATGCCCCGATCAAGACCATTCGCTGGATTATTTATTACGGGATGTTCATATCGATTGCGCTCGTCATTATCGTCAGCATCTGGATATCCCGCTACCTGACAAAACCGATCACACAGATCAAAAACGTGGCCCATGAAATTGCCGGCGGTGATGTGGATCGCCAGATTAACCTGAACAGGAAGGATGAATTTGGCGATATGGCTGAATCGCTCAACCAGATGGCCTCGAAACTGCGGGAGGATACCAAGAAGATCAGGAAGTCGGCTATCAAGCAGCAGCAGTTTTTTGCTGATATTACCCATGAAATTCGCAATCCACTGCATACGATATCGGGTGCGCTGGAGCTGTTGGAGATGGATACCTTGCCGGAGGATCAGCGCAAAAAATACCTGAAGAATGCACAAAAGCAGACGGAGCGTATCGGTCGCCTGTTCAAAGACCTGGTGACGCTGCAGCGCTATGATTCAGACGAATACTTTATTGAGGAGAAGACATTCGACCTGGCAGAAATCGGTCAGCATATCCATGAGCTGTATGATGACAAGGCGGAAGAAAAGTCGGTGGACCTGCAGGTCGATACCCACTCCTGCAAAGTACTCGGCGATCCCGGTAAGATAGAGCAGGTGGTGGACAATCTTGTCTCCAACGCCATTAAGTATACCAACGAAGGATCAGTTACTCTGCATTATGATGCAAAAAATGGAGAAGTAAAAGTACAGGTGCAGGACACCGGCATCGGCATCTCCCAGGAACATCTGGATCGCCTGTTTGATCGCTTTTACCGCACCGATAAAGCCCGCTCGCGCGACAAAGGGGGTACGGGACTTGGACTTGCCGTGGTCAAAAGCATCCTGAGCGCCCACGGCCGTGAGATCCATGTGGACAGTACGGTGGAGAAAGGATCAACGTTCTGGTTTACCTTGCCTGCTAAATGAGGTTACTAAAAATTAGGAACTGAGAATAACCACTCTAAGGGAGATACTTCGGAGCGGAGGTGTATAGAATGAATAAAAATTGGAACCGAGATTTACAGGATTAGAGGATGCACAGGATGTAATATTTGTATTAAGAAGTAATCCTGTAGATCCTTTAATCCTGCCCATCCTGATTCCAAGTGATGAAATGTGAAATAGAATGCCTTTACATACAAGTTAATCGGTTGTGCCGTGGAAGCTCACCGGGCGAACCGGAAAAATCTGGGCTAGATCCATTCTAAATAAAGTTGGTAACGTCCTCTTCAAATTCCCTTCACAAAAGTTTTATTTATTTAGAAGCTTGAAATTAGCATGCAAGGCCTTTTGGGCCTGATCTCTGTTGGATCCAGAAGGATATTGATAGATTTACAGTTTATGCCAGATCAAAAAATAAAATTGGGTGTCGTCCTTATGAATCTCGGTGGTCCCACCGGGGAGGATTATGTGCGCCCATTCCTGTACAACCTGTTTCGCGATGAGGATATCATTAAAATGGGCGGTGGTAAGCTGCAGGATGTTTTTGCAAATGTAATCGCTAAGTTCCGTGCTCCCAGCGTGGCAGAAGATTATGAAGAGATCAATGGCTGCCCAAAAGGGTGCACAGGGAACAAGCACTGCCCGAACCGAAAAAACAGCGTGGTATCCACATGCTGTTCCCCCATCAACGGGTTGACCGAGCAGCAGCGCCGGAGCCTTGAGAAGCATTTGAAGAAAGTTCTGCCGGGCAATGTTGAAGCCAATGTCTACACCTGCATGCGCTATTTTGTGCCGTTTGCTGAAACGACGATGCAGGATATGGTGGACGATGGTATCACGCATGCCGTTATGGTGCCCTTGTATCCCCAGTTTTCCTGGACCACGACCGGCAGCAGTTTCCGGGACTGGGAGACAAAGCGGAAAAAGAAGTTCGGTGATGATACTCCCTGGAAAGAATTTCATGTCAAGAATTACTATCTCAATCCTGATTACCTGGAGGCGATGAACGCCCGCATTGATGAGGAACTGGATGCAATGGATGAGGAGACCCGGAACAAGACGCATCTCATTTTCAGCGCACACGGTACGCCTCTGCTGGAGGTAAAAAGTGGCGACCCCTATACTGCCGAAATCAAGGAAACGATGGAGGCGATCATGGAGATGCGCAACTACAAGGAGCCGTACTGGCTGGGCTACCAGTCGAAAGTGGGGCCCCAGAAATGGACACAGCCCAATACAGCAGAGCTGGTGGAGCGCCACCTTGAATACGGTATAAAGAACTTTTTAATGGTTCCGATTGCGTTTGTGACCGACCATATCGAAACGCTATATGAACTCGGAATCGAATTGAAAGAGGACCTGGAAGAGGAAGGATATGAGTTCGAGAACCTGGCCGTCATGAAAGGATTGAATGATCATCCTTCCTATATAAAGGCCCTTTCGGATGAAGTGATTAACAAAATTGATCATCTGCTTCCTGAACAACAATCAAAAACTGATTTTAAAGACAAGGTTACTGCATAGATATGCAACACGTTGAGCAAGAACTTGCTGATTTTAGTGTGATCGGTGTCAATCACTGGGAGGCTGCGATTGAAGTACGTGAGAAATTCAGTCTCAGTGATCAGCAGAAAGAGAATCTCATCGACGGTGCACTCCGCGAGGGGATCGAAAGCCTGTTTGTGGTATCTACCTGCAATCGTACCGAAATTTTTGCCAAAGACACCGCTCCTGAAGAACTGATTCGATTGCTTATCACCTACTCGGATGCTTCACTGGATGAGTTTCATCGTTACGGTTTTGAGAAGGTGGGACGCGCGGCCGTGGATCACCTGTTCCAGGTAACGGTAGGACTCGATTCCCAGATCCTGGGTGATCTCCAGATCGTAAACCAGGTGAAGGAAGGGTATGAGTTTGCCGCCGGGAAAGACGCGGTATCCGGCGAACTGCACCGGTTGATGCAGCATGTGTTCCGGGCACACAAGCGTTCGCGGAATGAGACCTCACTCGGTGAGGGAGCCGCAACTACGGCCTATGCTGCCGTTCAGTTTGCGATGAAGACGTTCGACAGCCTTACCGATAAAAATATTCTCTTGGTTGGAACTGGTAAGATCGGCAAGGTTACCTGCAAAAACCTTGTGAGCCTAGGTGCAAAGAAGGTGACGCTGGTCAACCGAACCCGCGATCGTGCCGAATTCGTGGCCGACAAGTATGACTTGGAGGTTGCTGATTATGATGATCTGCCCTCGCAAATTGATGAGTCGGATTTAATTATTGTGGCCACGGGCGCTTCTGAACCGGTGATTACACTGGAAGATATGGAGCTGTCCCGGCAAGATGGCCGTTTTAAGGTGATGCTTGATCTTTCCGTACCGCGCAATATTGATCCCGAAGTGGGCTCGTTAGACTTCGTGGACCTGGCTAACATGGATTTCTTGGCCGATGTGACGGATGAAGCCTATCAAAAACGGGAAGAAAATATCCCGTTGGTCAAGAAAATTATAGATGATGAAATTACGGACTACCAAAACTGGTTAAGTCAGCAAAAGGTAGTGCCTACGATTAAGGCACTGACCAGTAAGTTTGAGTCGATCAGGGAAGATGAGTTCGACTTTTTCAAAAATAAGATCAAAGACAGCGACCGGGATAAAGTTGAAAATCTGACCCGTCGCATTGTCAACAAGATTGCTGCTTATTCTATTGAACACCTGCGCGATCATCACGAATCTGAGCAGGTGACCAAAGTGGTAAATGATATGTTTAAGCTAGAAACCGATCGAAATCATGATTAAACGCAAGACGCTTCGCATCGGAACGCGCGACAGTGAGCTGGCAACATGGCAAGCAAAAAAAGTCGCCCAACAACTTTCCAAGCTCGGCCAAGAAACCGAGCTTGTTTTCGTTAAGTCGGAGGGAGATATCGATCTCAGCACCCCGCTTACCGAGATGGGTGGGAAAGGAGTATTCACAAAAGCACTGGATGATGCCTTGCTGAATGATGAGATCGACCTGGCGGTGCACTCCTACAAAGACCTTCCCACCGAAAATCCGCTTCCTTTAAAAGTTGCAGCGGTACTTAAGCGAGCAGATGCCCGTGATACGCTTGTGGCTCCTGGCGGAACCGATTTTTTGGAAGATGAAGATTACGAGGCGGTTATTGCCACCAGCAGCAATCGCAGGCGCGCGCAGTGGTTGAATCGCTATTCCAATCACACCATCACCAACATTCGGGGCAATGTGAATACACGCCTCCGAAAGGTGGAAGAAAATGAGTGGGACGGTGCAATCTTTGCTGCGGCCGGTTTGACCCGCATCGGGCTGGGCGACCATATTAGCCAGTACCTCGATTGGATGGTACCTGCTGCCGCCCAGGGGGCTATGGCGATTATGATACGCGAGGAGGACTTGGTCTTGCAACGACTGCTCAACGATCTAAATCACCAGGAAACTGAGCTTTGTACCCGCATTGAACGCGATTTTTTGCACGACATGGAGGCCGGGTGCAGCGCTCCTGTCGGAGGATACGCCACGATTGAAGATGGCACCCTGCATTTCAAAGCGGTAGCCCTGATGCTGGACGGCAGCGAACGCTTCGATTTCGAAGTAAGTGAACCGGCTGAGGAGGCTGGTGAACTCGGCCACCGTGCGGCAGAAGAGTTGCTGAAGCAGGGAGCGTCAAAAGTGATCGATGAGATGAGTGAAGACTAGTGTTATCGGCTATTTTGTGAGTTTTTGTAGCTCGAAGCAGCGCTTCGAGTTACGATCAGAAGAAGTAGCGCGTTGGGAAGGGAGTTATAAGTTGAGAGGGAGTTGTACTCCCGACCATTAAGGGCTTATAAATGAATTTCTGAATTTGGCTTATTGCGAATTGTAATATGTTCAATTGTTATTTGACACAGTTATCAATTTATGCGACATGATAAGCACAACATACTGGTAACGCGGCCTCTCTCCGGGCAGCAGATTGAATACGCTCGTGTGATGGGTTTGAATCCAATTATCGAGCCGGCATTGGAGTTTGAATTTCCACAGTACTGGGATGATGTGCTGAGGGTTATAAATGAGCATCCCAAAGCGGAATGGGTTTTTACAAGTGCAAATGGTGTAAAAGCGCTTGAACAATTGATGGAATCTGGCCTGCAGGTACGCCCTGAGACACAGCTTTTTGCGGTGGGCTCCAAAACACGGGAGGCGCTGCAGGAGCTGGGGTTGGAATCAAAAGTTCCCGTCATTCAAGATGCACTGCATCTCGCAGAACTGATAGCCGATGAGGGGAAAGTGGAATCGGTTATTTATTTTCACGGGAATCTGAGTCGTGATGAATTGTCCAATGGCCTGGAAAAGGAAGGGATAGCAGTCACAGAAATTGAGGTGTACAAAACCATAATTAATGAAGTATACCTGCCGGAAGAACCGATTTCTGCCATTCTCTTTTACAGTCCCAGTGCCGTAGAAGGATTTAAGAAGGGAGCCGGGTTTGAAGATTCTGAGAGGTTGCCGGTGCTGTTTGCCATCGGTCCAACGACCGGTGAAGCCCTGGAGCAAGCCTCCGGGCAAGCAGTGGAAATTGCTGATCAACCCTCTACGGAAACGCTTTTGAGAAATGTATCACATTATCTTTTTAGCAAGGAAAAAGTTTAGTCTAAAAGAGGTTGGGAGGAGTTGTACTCCCGACCGGAGTTTGATCCGTAATGCGTAACCCGTGATGCGTTACTGCATGGTCTGTTAACCCAGTTACGCATCATGCATTACGCATTAACCTTACATCTTGTACTAGCAAAGGAGTGGCACTACAGAACGAGAATAATTTTCTGATAACTGACACTCTGTTAACTGAAAAAAATATGAGTAAAAATTTTCCGGCACTAAAGAATGATCTCCTGTTGCGTGCTCTGCGCGGAGAAGAAGTAGAACGCCCACCCGTTTGGATGATGCGCCAGGCTGGTCGTTATCTGCCGCAGTACATGAAAATTCGCGAGAAATATAGCTTTTTTGAACGCGTGGAAACGCCCGAGCTGGCCTGCGAGATTACCATACAACCGATAGATGAGTTAGAGCCCGATGCTGCGATCATTTTCTCTGATATTCTTACCGTTCCCCAGGCACTGGGCATTGATGTTGAGTTGGTGTCGGGCAAGGGCCCGGTGTTGCACAATCCGATTGCATCGGTTGATGATGCCTTTTCTATCATCTCAGAGGATGTGCCGGAAAAGCTGAACCATGTCATGGAGGCGATCACCCTTACCAGGAATGAGCTTAACGGGCGTGTTCCGCTGATCGGTTTTGCCGGGGCGCCGTGGACTCTCTTCTGTTATATGGTGCAGGGGGAGGGCTCCAAGAATTTCGATAAGGCGAAAGCATTTTTGTACCAGCATCCGAACGCTGCCCGGCACGTACTCAAAGAGCTAACCCGGGCTACCATTGACTACCTGAAAGCTCAGATTGAGGCGGGCGCCCAGGCCGTGCAGATATTCGATTCCTGGGCGGGGCTACTGGGGCCGGAAGATTTCAATGAGTGGGCCATGCCCTGGCTGATGGAAATAGCAGATGAAATCGAGGAAGTGCCGGTCATTCTGTTTGCCAAGGGCAGCTGGTATGCGCTGGAGAGGCTGAGCTTCAGAAGCAATGCCGCGGCCCTGGGAATCGATTGGACAATCACCCCGGAATATGCCCGGGAAGCCACTCGAAACCGACTTACGCTGCAGGGCAACCTGGATCCCACAAAATTATTGGGACCTACTGACGAAATTCAGCGGCAAACCAAGCGAATGATTGACCGGTTTGGTAAGGACAAGTATATCGCCAATCTGGGTCACGGCATTCTACCCAACGTGCCTGTGGATCACGCCCGCGCTTTTATTGATACCGTTAAGGAATATGGAACCACTGATTAGCACAGAAGCAAAAGAGTCCCCCTTTGAAGGGGGACTAAGGGGGATGACAAAACAGGAAGCAGAGCATGAGTAAATTCGAAAATCTGGACTATAATAAAGCTCTTAAAGAACTTGCCAAAAAACTTAGAAAAGACTCCACCCAAGCCGAGATTCGCCTCTGGACTGAACTGTTAAGAGGCGGTAAAATGAAAGGTTACACTTTCCTTCGTCAGCGTCCGGTATTGAATTATATCGCAGATTTTATGTGCAAAGAACTAAAGCTCATCATTGAAGTTGATGGCTACACACATAACAAAGAGCGGTGGTGGAAAGATGAAGAGCGTCAAAAAGAACTTGAGGAATATGGTTTCACTATTCTTCGTTTTTCCGATGAAGAAATAATGAATGATATCATGAATGTCTCTCGTAGCCTAGAAGATTGGATTGAACGTCATCCCCCTGCACCCCCTTCGAAGGGGGACTCAAACAAGCCTCTTAAAAAACGTTTTACCGAATTTATCTACGATCTCCAGGATCAGATCTGTGATACCTTGGAGGAGCTGGATGGCAAAGCCCGGTTCCGCCATGACGACTGGGACCGCGAGGGTGGTGGCGGGGGACATACCCGCGTCATTGAAAAGGGCGACGTTTTTGAAAAGGGTGGCGTGAACGTTTCGACGGTACACGGAGAGTTGCCCGAGCTCATTCGCCAGCGCTTTGAAGTGGAGCAGGGGTGGTTTTGGGCCGGGGGGATATCACTCGTAATTCACCCCCAGAGCCCGATGGTACCCACGGTACATGCCAATTTCCGTTATTTTGAGCTATACGACGATTCCGAAATGAACGAGATCCGGGATCAGTGGTTTGGCGGCGGTGCAGATCTGACACCCTATTATTTGTGGGATGAAGATGCTGTTCATTTTCACCGCGCATTCAAGAAGGCGTGCGACAAACACGGCGATAAGCTTTATCCCAAGTTCAAAAAAGAGTGCGACGAGTATTTTTATAACGATCACCGGCAGGAAGCACGCGGTGTTGGTGGGTTGTTTTTTGATTATCTGCGTCCTACGGAACAGCGCGATGCTGAGGATTGGTATGCATTTACCACCGAGGTTGGAAAGGTTTTTCTGGACTCTTACGTCCCAATTGTTAAGCGGCGAATGGATGAACCGTTTAATGAAAAGCAACGCTATTTCCAGGAAATACGGCGCGGAAGGTATGTAGAGTTTAATCTTATTCACGATCGCGGCACGTTATTTGGGCTCAAAACCAATGGGCGCACCGAATCAATCTTGATGAGTTTGCCTCCCCGTGTGCGCTGGGACTACGATTTTAAAGTTGAGGAAAACAGCAGAGAAGCGTATTTATTGAACCGCCTGGAAAATCCAATTGACTGGATTGAATACAGCAAAAAACAGGAATTTGAGAACGCGGATAATGCAGGTATAACAGATTAACAGTGATAAAATTAATCTGTGACCATCTGTCATATCCGTCTTATCTGCGTTCTAATGTACAAAGAAGATTACTATGCCATACGGACAATTTCCTTACAAACGACCGAGAAGACTACGATCGAGCAGTGCCATCCGGGATATGGTGGCTGAAAATCACCTAAAGCCGGCCGATTTCATCGCCCCGGTATTTGTGATGGAGGGTGAGAACAAAAAGGAAGAGATCCCCTCCATGCCCGATTATTACCGGTATACCTTGGATCTATTGATAGATGAAATCCAGGAGCTCAAGGATGTCGGCATTCGTTCAGTACTGGTGTTTGTGAAAGTACCCGACAGCAAAAAGGACAACGAGGGAACCGAAGCCCTGAATGACCAGGGGCTGATGCAGCAGGCGGTAAGAGCGATCAAAAAAGAGTTCCCCGACATACTGGTAATGACCGATATCGCTCTCGATCCCTACAGCAGTTACGGTCACGACGGCATTGTGGAAGACGGGGAGATTCTGAACGATGAGTCGGTGGAGGTGTTGGCAGAGATGGCCGTAAGTCATGCCAAAGCTGGGGCCGACTATGTTGCTCCATCTGATATGATGGACGGACGAATTGGAGCGATGCGTGATGCGCTTGACGAGGCTGATTTCAGACACACCGGAATTATGGCCTACAGCGCTAAATACGCCTCCAGCTATTACGGTCCATTTCGAGATGCCCTTGACTCCGCCCCCGGTTTTGGCGACAAGAAGACCTACCAGATGGATCCCTCGAATGTACGAGAAGCGATCAAGGAGGCCCAGATGGATGAACAGGAGGGCGCCGATATTGTGATGGTCAAGCCAGGCCTGCCGTACCTGGATGTGATCAGGGCAGTGAAAGAGTCTGTGCAGGTGCCGGTTTCAGTGTACAATGTTTCCGGTGAATACGCTATGTTAAAGACCGCTTCGGCCAACGGTTGGCTGAATGAGGAGGAAGCGATGATGGAAGCCCTGGTCGGCTTTAAACGAGCAGGCGCGGATTTAATCGCAACGTATTTTGCAAAAGCAGCTTCTAAGATATTAAACGAAAAGAATTAGATCGATAATTTTTGGGCACGGTGCGCCGTACCCGTACACAAATGAGTTTTTAAATCATGTTAGAAACAAGCGAAAAACTTTTTAAACGAGCACAGCAGTTTATACCCGGAGGCGTTAATTCCCCCGCCCGGGCATTTAATTCTGTTGGAGGCTCACCCGTTTTCCTGGAGAAGGCGAAGGGTTCTATCCTGACAGATGTAGACGGGAAAGAATATATCGACTACGTGGGATCCTGGGGACCGATGATCATGGGACATGCCTGGGAGCCGGTCATTAGTGCGGTGCAGGAAACGGCCGCTAAATCTACCTCTTTTGGGGCTCCCACAGAAATTGAGGTAAAAATGGCGGAACTTGTCAAAGAGATGGTCCCCAGCGTAGACAAGATTCGCATGGTAAACTCCGGTACGGAAGCGTGCATGAGTGCAATCCGGGTAGCCCGTGGATATACCGGGAGAGATAAAGTGATCAAATTTGAAGGTAACTACCACGGTCACGGTGACTCTTTTTTGATCAAAGCAGGTAGCGGGCCGTTGACACTAGGTTCGCCAAGTAGCCCGGGTGTAACAAAAGGAACGGCAGAGGACACGCTTAATGCTGATTTTAATGATTTGAACAGCGTTAAAAAGTTGCTGAATAAATATGAAGGTGAAGTGGCCGCAATCATTCTGGAGCCGGTGGCCGGCAATATGGGCTGCATTCCACCACGGAAAGGATTCCTCCAGGGCTTGCGGGAGTTATGTGATGCTCATGATACGGTACTAATTTTTGATGAGGTGATGACCGGTTTCCGGGTTGCCCAGGGTGGGGCCCAGGAGCGGTACGGGGTTACAGCAGATATGGTGACTTATGGCAAGATAATTGGTGCCGGTCTTCCCGTCGGTGCCTTCGGGGGCAAGCAGGAGGTCATGTCAGTGGTGTCACCAGATGGCCCGGTCTATCAGGCAGGTACCTTGTCAGGCAATCCACTGGCGATGGCTGCAGGGTATATGTTGCTCTCAGAACTTAAAAAACATCCCAAGCATTATGACGATCTTGAAAAGAAAGCAGCTTACCTGCAGACTGGCCTTATTGAAGTAATGAACAAATATGAAGTGCCTCACCATATAAATCGTGTTGGTTCAATGGGCAGTGTGTTCTTTACTGATAATGAAGTGACCGATTTTAACTCTGCCAATACTACTGACCAAGAGTTCTTCAAAATATTTTTCCACCAGATGCTGGAACGTGGTGTTTACCTGCCACCATCTCCCTTTGAGAGTTGGTTCCTGGCAACTACGCATTCTCAGGATCTGCTCGACAAAACAGTAGAAGCAACTGACTCCGCCATCAATGTTGTGCTTAAAAAGATGGGTGACGCATGAATCAGCTGATCGAAAAATTAAAAAAACGCTGGGAGATCGAGACTATCGGCCAGCTGATACTTATACTGTTCATATTTTCAATTACGGGAATGACAGCACTTTATGTCCGTAAATTCGCATTCGGTTGGCTGGGGATAGATGAGCATACCGCTTTGTGGGTGGAGGTCATAGCATGGGTCGGGACCGTTTTCCCGGCCTACCAGGTTCTCTTTCTTTTTTACGGTTTTGTATTGGGACAATTTGAATTTGTATGGCGATTTGAGAAAAAGAGTCTGCAACGCATAACCGGCATGTTAAAAAGAAGTTCGGGCAGTTAATCGCTTCTTTAGTCTTCTTCCTTTTCCTCCATCTTTTCAAGTTTTTTCTGTTTCTTCCTGGGGAGATTCTCGACTACCAAATTGTATGAATCTTCTATCCACTCCTTAATGAGCACATCATCCAGGTCTCCCTTGGGGTTTATTGAATTCCAGTGCCGCTTGTTCATATGATATCCAGGGGTAACTTCTTGGTAAAGATCACGGAGCATGGCGGCTTTAACTGGATCACATTTCAGGTTGATACGTTCAAAACTCTCTACATCCACCATGGCAAACATCTTGTCCATGACCTTAAAAACCAGGGTATCTTCATCAAAGGGATATCCTTCGGTTACCCCGTTAAACGAAAGGCAATATTCTCGAAAATCTTCGATGTTCATGTGCAAATGACTTTATGATAAATTTTTAAAAATTGATATTGCTAATGAGATACAATTTTTTTAAAACTAAAGGTTGGCTAAATAAAAAAAATTCTTTGGCCTCTTTCTACTTTAATTTGTGTCTGTCTGATTTTACAAATTTACTTGGTTGTAATCTTTGATAAAATCGTCCAGTAAATTAACCGCAGATTCACCTATAACATTCATTCGATCGTACGATACAATGCCCACAAGGCCGGTTTGCCATGTGCTTACTGAGGTTTGTAGATTACGATTCAGGGTAAGTTCCGCGGGCTGATAAAAGTCGAGTGAGACAGAAAAAGGCACCAGGCCCTGCCCGGCATCCATGGTATTGATGTGCATATACAGATAGGGAAGGTCAGCCGATGAGCGGATTCTGCTATCGGGTATGATTGTGAGACCACTTTCTTCGAGCTTATCAACGGCCTGCTGCTTAATGGATGTGATTTCCAGTTCTCCCTTCTCGTTCAGGCTCACATTTGCTTCAATGTTGACCGTAAATCCCATTTCTGCAATCCCTTTTAGCGAACTACGCTCACGCTCAATTTCATTTTGTGCTAAAACAGGAATAGATATTCCCAGCACCAACAGGGTGACCACCAGAAACCGGGTGTTTTTAAGCAATTTCATATTTAGCATAGCTTAATGAAGTATGTAATTATTTATAACTGACCAGACAAGCAATTATTGAGAAACAGCTTTCATTTCTTTAAAAAATCTGGCTGTTTTGCTGCGATCAAGTACTCCGTTGGACCGCAATCCGCTGCAAATATCAATACCGTAAGGCTTTACTGTTGTTATTGCTTTTAAAATGTTTTGAGGATTCAATCCACCAGCGAGGAAGATCGGAACATCAGTATTTAACACAATTTCGCGACTTATATCCCAGTTATGGATGCGACCGGTACCGCCTAGTTCTTTGGTTTCAAGATCGGGATTGCCAGAATCAAGGAGCAGTATATCCACATATGGAGCAATTTCGACCGCCTGTTGCACTGCTTTTTCACCGGTTACGTGTATGACCTGCACGAGGTCAATTTGGGGCAAGCTCTTTTTGATAGCCCTTATTTCTTGCGGTGCGACTTTATCTACAAGTTGAATCGCGGACGTTTGGCACCGCCGGTGTTGTGCAATAATCTTACTAGCTTTTTGCAGTGAGGTAAGCAAGAAGGTATCTATGCCCTTCGGAACGGTAGCTGCAATATCGGCAATCAATTGTTCAGAAATGACACCCGGGCCACTTGGCATTTTGGAGACAAGTCCAATTGCTGATGCTCCATAATCAATTGCAATTTTTGCTTCCTCTTTGCTGGAGATACAGCAAATTTTGACAGCAGGTAAACTCATATTCAATTTTTGTTTATAATCAGTTTGCAGAGAGTATCGCAATCGAAAGCAGTAGCCAGGCGGCGATAAAGCTGACCCCACCAATTGGGGTTATGGCTCCCAGCCACCGCACACCACTGATACTCAAGATGTATAGACTTCCGGAAAAGATTATGATGCCCGCCAGCATCAGCCAGCCCGACCACTTCAGATAGCCAGACTCAGGATAATGTATCGCCAGGAATCCCACTGCAAGTAATCCTAGAGCGTGATAGAAGTGATATTGGACACCTGTTTCGAAAATTTCAAGCATGTCAGCAGCCAGGTTGCTTTTTAGCGCATGTGCCCCAAAAGCACCTAGAATGACTGCAAGTGCCGCACAGATTGAACCAATCGACAGAAAAAGTTTACTCATCAGGAAATAAAAGAATCTATTAGAATTTTTGTGGATCTAATTTTGTGTGGAATCGTGCTCAAATCCAATCTTTTTGTGGGTGCCATCGCAGAACGGTTTGTTGGAGGAGCCTCCACATCTGCAGAGGGCTATGTTTTTAGAGCTTTTGACCGGTTGTGAGGTTTCGGAATAAATTTGATAGTTACCCTCTACAAGAATGGGTCCATCTTTCAACACTTTCAGAATCAATTTTCCATCATCTTTTTGGAAAGTCTCATCTTCAAACGTTTTTCTGGGAATATGGGCCGGGGCACTGAACGGAATATTTTTGTGGGAATTGTCACATGCCGGTTTATTGCCCGACTTGCCGCACCTGCACAACGCAAACCGGCTGTCACGCTTGATTACGCTTCCGTCATGCGCCTGTATCTCAATATCTCCTTTAAAATAGATTGGACCGTCCGGAGTAACACTCACTGTGTTCATTGCCGGAGTTCGCTCATTCTCCAGGTTTTCGTCTTTCGCTTCGTAGTGAAGGGCCCCGGTGGGGCAGTGCTGTACAACTTCCGCGATATTTTCTGCCTCCTCATGTTCGGGTTGGATCCAGGGGCGTTTGTCGGGGTCAAAGACCTTTTTCAGGCCCTTCACACACTCCGCCGCATGGATACACCGTTTGGCATCATATGTTATTTTTATGGAGTCGTTCTCAAAAGTAAATATTCTTTCTTCCATGGGCATTCACGAATCCTTTCAATTATTGTTGAGTTCTAACATGGAATGTTCTCAAAAAAAATCCGCTCTTACAAGTATAGTGATTCATCTTACAGTTGCAATTTTTAAAAAAATGAAAAGCCTGCTCCCAAAATTCGGAGCAGGCTTTATCTCATTAATAGTATTGGTTAGGTGTCTTGCCCGCCGGCAGTAACTTCTACGCTGTTGTTAATAGCAATCACACCCTTAACATTGCTGGCAATTTTATTGAGTTGCTCTTTTTCGAACTGCGAGTTTACAGTCCCGTCAATTTTGGCGAGACCGCCCTCTACCTTCAAGGTTACCGCCGTCTTTTCAACATAGGGGTCTCTATCGATAGCATTTGCAAGGCGTTGTGTGATGGCCTCGTCTGTGGTTGGTACCCCGGGCTCAACCACAATTTTGTGTTCAACCTCAATATTATTTATTACTTCATTTACGCCAGCAGTATTGCGGGCGTCACTTTCTGCCGCAAGTTTTGAGTTCAGATTTACCACGCTGCCTTCCAATATGGCCGTGTTATTTTCGATCTGAACGGAAACTTTATCTTCGGGGACACGCGGATCGTAACGGAAGGTGCTAACTATCGCTTCCCTAACCTGGTCGGCAGTAAGGGTCTCTATCTTTTCGGTACTAAACATCGCATTATCATATTCGGGATGGACTTCAAGCCGATCTGCTGCTACAGATTTAACACCGGTAACGCGGGCAAGATCTTGAGCAAGTGATTTTTCATATGCACTGCCGATCGCCCCGGTAAGTGTTACATTGCCATCTGTGACATCTACCTTGATCATATTGCTGTTAACCTGTGAATTCATCTTAAGCCGCTGCTCAACCTCGGCTTTTATCTCTTCATCTGTTCGGCTTTGGTCATAATTTACAACCAGGTTATTGTTGATGCCTTTGACTCCCTTTACTCCGCTGGCGACAGTGGCTACCAGCTGACGCTCCTGCCAGGTATCAACGACTCCTTCCAGAGTCACAATTCCGTTGTTTACTTGAGAGGTTATTTTCCATGATTCCATGGCAGCATCGGTAGAGATGGCAGTGTCCACATCCTTGTCGACAGCATCGTCAGGGCGTGAGGCTTCGATTTTGAGCTGATTAACGACTGCCAACACACCATAGGTGGATTGAGCAATTTTATTAGCCTCTTTTTTTACCAAGAGGTTATCAATACCTCCGCTCAGAGTTACAATACCATCCTGAGTCTCTATGCTGATGCTATCTGAAGGTATTTGAGTAGTAGCATCTAGTTGTGCTCGTATCGTTTGGGTGACTTCTTGATCAGAAGGAAGTTCTGCAACCTGATCGGTTGATTCGTTTTGAGTACATGAACTGATGAAAACAACGAATATCAAAGAAAGTAGTACTACAAATATTTTCGAGAGTGGAAATCGCTGAGCAAATCCAGGCGATTTCATAACTCGTAGACCTCCTTTGGATTTGAATTCAATTACTTTCCTGAATTCCAATCACATAACAAGTAGTAAGGGTCTTAAGTTCATGTACACCATAGGCTTAACAGGTTTTAAAATATCTATACTAATCAGCATAGGGAGATGGTCAGGATACAGTAATTTTCTGTATAGCTGCCCGGAATTAGTGTTCATTGAGGAACACGGGGCGGAAGATTTTATTCCGATATCGCTGAGACTACGTCCAGTGGATTGGGATATACAAATTGGTAATCCAGTGCTTTCTTCAGCTTTCGGTTAGATATCACCTTATAATTTTTGCCAGTATCGGGAAGAAAAGATGGTGGCTCAACCCCCGCTTGCTCTGCGATGATTTTGTAATACTGGTTCTTGGGAGGGTGACCGTCAGAAACTGCATTAAAAACTTCGCCTCGAATATCATTTTCGATAATAGCTGAAAGGATATTGATGCAGTCGTCTTGGTGGATCAGGTTCACCGGTGCATTTCCACCGGAAACATCTTTTTTGCCTGCAAGGTAGTTGGCTGGATTACGATCATAGCCGTAAAGTCCACCAAATCGAATAATAGTGGTATCAAAATGAACCTGATTTTGCAACATCTGTTCTGCCTTGATCAGGGCCTCACCGGAATCTCTCGTAGCCTGCCCGGCTTTGGCGTCATTTTCTACCATGACCCCGCCTTTTTTGGGATAAACCGATGTTGAGCTGGCGAAGATGACGGACGTAATAGGTGATTCCTGCAGTTGCTCGATAATACATTCGACCTGCCGGGTATGAAATTCAATTACATTTTTGCGTCTGCGTCCCGGAGGCACATTTAAGAATAACAGGTCAGAGTCAAAAAAATCGCTGAAAATTTCACTGTCTCCTTCAAGCTCAGGTTGAAGGTTGATCAGGTAGGGCGTTATTCCTTTTTTTCTTAGCGTCTCAATCTTTTCTTGTGAAGTTGTCGATCCTTTGATGGTGTGACCATCTTCGACCAGTTTAGATGCTAATGGCAGTCCTAACCAACCGCAGCCTAAAATACTGATGTTCATAACTAACTATTCTTTTGAAAATTTCGGCTTAAATATCATAAAAGAGTATCGGAAATCATAAATATTCTGGATTGGAACAAAACCAGGTTTTGATAGTACCAGCTTAACGAATACTCCATAACCATGAACAGAAAATTTGGAAGATTATTATGAAAAATTCCATTTATCTACTGTTTTTATTGTCGTTAGCACTACTGTTTTCAGCCTGTAGCCAAAAATCGAAAGACGAGCTTGACCAGGTGAAAGAGGAGAGCCAGGAGGCTGTGGAATCAGTGCAACGTGATCTGGAAGTAACGAAAACAGAATTTATTAACAATGTAGAGCAGCAGCTGGATTCCATTGAAAGTGAGATGGAACAGGTTCGCAATAAAATCAGTGAAACTTCAGGCGAAACGAAGAGCGAACTCCAAAAGCAACTGGAGAGTCTGCAGGATAAGCGAGAAAAACTGGGTGACGACCTTGAGGAGCTAAAGGCGCGATCTGAAGAAAACTGGCAGGACTTGAAAGAAAATATTGACGACCAACTGGACAGCCTGAACGAAAGTTTTGAAAGCCTTAAAGACAAATTAAATATAGGTGGCTAGTTATACTCCATTTGCTTATTCAGCCGACCTATAAATGCGACGCACTTTAGCCAGTGCGTCGCATACTTTTTTAGAGAATTATTCGTCTCCCATATAAGGATAAGTCCAATCTTTGGGCGGTACAGTGCTCTCCTTGATTGATCGCACAGAAAGCCACCGCATTAGGTTGGCGGCACTACCGGCCTTGTCGTTGGTGCCAGACTTGCGAGCTCCACCAAATGGCTGTTGATTGACAACCGCTGCAGTCGGTTTGTCGTTGATGTAGAAGTTACCTGCCGCCTGTCTGAGGTAATCCGACATATGCTTCAATGCATCCCGATCTTGTGCAAAAATACTGCCCGTTAATGCATAAGGAGAGGTGGTGTCGCAAAGTTCAAGCGTCTCCTCAAACTTTGCATCTTCGTATACATAAACCGTCAGAACCGGTCCGAAGATCTCCTCTTCCATCGTTTTGAATTTCGGATCGTGAGCCCGGACCAGGGTAGGCTGCACAAAATAGCCTTCCGAATCGTCATACTCTCCGCCCAGCAAAATTTCGGCATCGTCCGCTTCTTTTGCGTAGTCGATGTAAGACGTAATATTGTCGAAAGCTTTCTGATCAATCACAGCACCCATGAAGGTGCTAAAATCCTCCACGTCGCCCATCTTAATTTTCTGGGCTTCTTCAAGGAATTGTTCACTAAATTCACTCCAGATCGATTCTGGAATGTAGATGCGAGAGGCCGCCGAGCATTTTTGCCCCTGGTATTCATATGCTGCCCTGAGAGCTGCCACAACCAGGGCATCTACATCAGAGCTCTTGTGGGCAAAAATGAAGTCTTTGCCTCCGGTTTCTCCCACAATGCGCGGGTAGGTCTTGTATTTCTCAATATTGTTGGCAATCTGTTTCCACAAGTGCTGGAAGGTAGCAGTGGATCCCGTAAAGTGAAGTCCGGATAGGTTCTCGCTGTTCATGACGGGATTTCCAACATCAGCGCCCGATCCCGGAATGAAATTGACCACTCCTTTTGGGAGTCCCGCCTCTTCCAGTAGTTTCATTACAAAGTAGCTGGAATAAACGGATGAAGTCGCCGGTTTCCAGAGTGCCACATTGCCGCAAATTGCTGGTGCGGTGGGCAGGTTGCCGGCAATGGAAGTAAAATTAAAGGGCGTCACTGCAAACACAAATCCTTCCAGCGGCCGATACTCCGAGCGGTTCCACATACCGTCCGGTGAGTAGGGCTGGTCCTGGTAGATCTGGGTGAGATAGTATGAGTTGTACCGGAAAAAGTCGACCAGTTCAGCCACGGCATCGATTTCAGACTGGTGTGGGGTTTTTGACTGGCCCAGCATCGTGGCGGCGTTGATCGTGTATCGCCAAGGACCTGAAAGCAGATCTGCTGCTTTTTTGAAAACGGATGCGCGGTGCTCCCACGGCATATCAGCCCATTTTTTTCGAGCTTCGAGAGCTGCTTCTTCCGCCATCTTAACCTCTTTCTCCCCACAGAGATGTACTGTTCCCAGCTTGTGTCCGTGGTTGTGGGGCATCACCACATCTTCGGTGTTTCCGGTTTTTACTTCTTCGCCACCGATGATAGCGGGAATTTCAACAGTCTCGTTTTTTAGTCGCTCTAATTCATCTTTCAATGCGGATCGTTCGGGAGTGCCCGGAGCGTAGGAGTTAACCGGTTCATTCTCGGGCTCCCGGATTTCGAAATATGCGTTCGCCATAAATAATTACGTTTTGTTCGCTTTAAAATGATATCAAAAGAGGGTTCAATAATTTCAGTCCTAAAATAATAAAACTTTACCTGCATTAAGACTGCAAAAACGAAGCAGCTCGGTCTGCCGTTTCATAGGCCTGTTCGATGCAGCCCGGCACCGAAACCTCCTTCCTGAAATTACCTGTAAAGAAGAAACCGGGGTTTTGAGTCTCAAAATCGTCCATGGCATCCAGGTAGGTTTGATAGTCAAGCCCATACTGCGGAATCGCCTTTTTCCAGCGATGGATTGATTCAAAAACGGGGTCGCCTGAACACCCGAGCAGAGCTTCTAAATCCTCGAGCACCATCGCCCTGATTTCATTATCCGGTAGTTCCACATGCTCGGGATTGCGATCGCCTCCAACGAAGCAGGTGAGCAGTGCGTGTTCGCCGCGCGCGCGTCCTTTAAACAGGGAGGAGGAGAACAGGCAGCCCAGGATGTTAAAAGGTTCTACCTCGGGCACGAGCATTCCAAAACCATCAAGCGGATGACGAATATGTTCACGTTTGAAGCCAAAGCAAGTGGTGGCAATCGGGGCATATCGCAGTGTAGCTAAGTGGTCTAAAAGATCGTGCCGTACCGCGTCGATGTCGATCGATTTTAGTTGATGCAAGGGAACAGTATAC
Organism: Aliifodinibius sp. S!AR15-10; assembly: GCF_031569985.1. Classification (NCBI taxonomy): domain Bacteria; kingdom Pseudomonadati; phylum Balneolota; class Balneolia; order Balneolales; family Balneolaceae; genus Fodinibius; species Aliifodinibius sp. S!AR15-10. The sequence continues at coordinate 65,945 of NZ_JAMQKA010000023.1, forward strand.
ATGATGGCATCAAATGATTGAGGTTGTTCCCCCTTAATGGCTACTTTCCATCCTTGACTATCACCTTGAATTGCTGTCACTTCACTTTCTAAATGAAGTGAAGACCCCAGATGTTCTCCCAGACGTGCCGGTAGCTGCTGGATCCCCTTGTTGAACGAAATCAATCCCTTTCGAGGTAGTTTTTTATTCGATTTTGAACCTCCCTTTGATTTGACGGCACCTTTTACGATGGAGCCAAATTCCTGCTCCAGCTCATAAACTTTGGAGAGCGTATGGGCTATGGAAAGTTTTTTGGGATCCCCGGCATAAATTCCGGCAACAAACGGGTTGACGGCGTAGTCCAGAACCTCTTTACCCAGCCTCCGCTCAAAGAAGTTGGCAATGCTTTCCGGACTTTCCGATTTGGGGATGAACGGTTCTTTGAACAGGCGAAATTTTGCTGAGGTCGAGAACAGTTTACTTTTAATAAATTCAAATAATGAAGTTGGAAGGGCATGGGGGATCCCCTCCTTTACAATATATCGCTTACTCGCCTCGCTCCCTGGCTGAATAATCTCTTCACTCAGATCCAGCTTCTGAACAAGATTCCAAAGTCGTTCTGATTTAGCCATCACCGTATTTGGTCCCCGTTCAAGAAGCCAACCGTCGGTTTGCACACTTCTTATTACACCACCGGGATAATCTCTTTTTTCCAAAAGAGTGACATCAACCCCTTTCTCTTTCAGTAAAAAAGCGGTTGTCAGGCCCGAAATTCCCCCTCCGATTACAGCAACTGAATGACGCAGATTATCGAACGGCATAAATTTTAGAATTAACTTAGACTTGATCTAAATAAATTTTTAAATTTGGGGCTGTTTGAATCAGGTAGATGCTACCACCAAAATATTAACAGAAGATGAAGCAAAGGAATTAAAATGAATATTAAAAAAAGGTTTGTCCAGGTTTTCGTTTTCGCATCCATAGCACTGCTATTTGCGTCTTGTTCTCAATCCGGATCTGAAAACGTTGTTGTGTATTCCGGGCGCAGCAGAGCTCTGGTTGATGATCTGGTGAAAAAGTTTGAAGAGAAAACCGGGCACAGGGTCGATGTACGATATGGCAATGATGCTGAGCTGTTGGCCGTCATGCGTGAGGAGGGCGACCAAAGCCCCGCCGACCTTTTTTGGGCAAATACGACCGGTGCACTGGCCAACGCCAATAAGTCGAATATGCTGAAGACCCTGCCCGACACATTGCTGAATGTACCCGATTCCTATGCTTCGACTTCAGGAAAATGGATGCCGATAACTGTGCGTTTTCGTGTGTTGGCCTACAACCCGAAGCGTGTAGATACGGCCGATTTGCCCGAGTCAGTGATGGACCTGCCCGAGATGTCACAGTTTGAAGGTCGCGTCGGATGGACTCCCACCTATTCCAGTTTTTACGACTTCATTACCACTATGCGAGACCTGGAAGGCGCAGATGTCACAAAGAGCTGGCTGGCGGGCATGCAGCAGCTAAACCCGGCCTCATACAGTTCCAACCCCCCGATGATACAGGCGTTGATCGCAGGAGAGATCGATATTGCATTGACCAATCACTATTACATTTTGCAGTACAAGTATGGCGGAGCCGAAGGGGAGTATGAAGAGGAAGTCTATTTTGACGAACCCGTTGTCGATGAAAATGCACCCGTGGAAACCTATCACTTTGCACAAGGCGATATCGGGAACCTGGCGCTGGTAACCGGGGCCAGCCTCCTGGAAACCTCCAGTCAGGACGAGGTCGCCTTGGAATTTCTCCGCTTCTTGGTTTCGCAGGAAGCACAGAGCTATGCTGCCGATGTTGTGCATGAATATCCCGTCATAAACACCGTAACGCTGCCAGATTATATGCTTGACAGCGAGAAAGCGCTCAAGATAAGCCCGGATTACGATTACGAAAATCTCCAGAACCTTGGGGCAACGCTGAACCTTCTCAGGGAAGCGGGTCTGATCTAGTCATGAAATATGGGTAAAGCTGATGTTCAAGGTAGTTTTGGTAAAAATGGCTAATAATTTAATTTAAATTTAGTCTAAATAATGTTAGTATCCGGCTCACAATAATCTGAACTCTAGTACGAATAATTTGACCCTCATTATGCTAATGCAAAGAATATCCAAGCTTTTCTTAATGGCAATCGCAGCTGTAATGCTCACCATAGGATGCGATACCAACAATTCAACCGAAGAAACGATAGATACTCCCAGTACCTATGAATTTTCCAGGGATGGGGAGTCGAGTGTCGCCTACCCCGGGCAAACTGACCGCTTGAAAATGCTAGAAGAGATTGATGCCTACATGGGTAAAGGAGACGATGGCGAACTGCTTTCAGAGCAGGCGTTGTTGGATATGTTCGAGAATAAAGATGGGAATGGCGGAGGTAATTTTTCATTCACATCCGATCGCCAATTGAAGAACAAGACATTTGCACCCGATCTTGATGCCAATCTTTTCCAGGATATTTTTGCCAGTGCAGCCACAGCTAGTGAAAATGGTAGTAACGGAATTACAGCTTCCAACGGGACTGCCGGACTGATAGAACGCGAAAATAGCGGTTCCACTATTTTAGTCAGTGCAAATGGTCGAGAGTATGGCCAGCTCGTAGAAAAAGGACTGATGGGCGCGGTTTTCTTTAACCAGATTTTTAATGTGTATCTCACCGATGACCGCATTGGTCCCAACGTAGAGAATGAACAGCTTGAAGAAGGTGCCAACTACACAGCCAAGGAACATCATTTTGATGAGGCGTTCGGTTACTTCGGAGCCCCGGTTGATTTCTCATCCGACTGGCCGGAAGAGCGCGAATCTGAAGCACGCTTTTGGGCTGATTACTCAAACGGAGCTGATGACGAATTTGGGATGAATGATATCCTGATGAATGCGTATATCAGTGGACGTACCGCTATTGTAAATAAAGATCAGTCAGCATTGAGCGAGCAGGTTGATATTCTGTATGAAAACTTTGAGCTGCTGGCTGCTGCAACGACTGTTCATTATATCAATTCTACATTGTCGCATCTCGATAATGGAGATCTGGGTGAGGCGTTTCACACGCTTTCGGAAGCCTGGGCTTTTGCCAACGCGCTGAAGTACAGTCCGCAAAGGAAGATTACGCTGGAACAACTTGAGCAGATTATGGAAACTGATTTTGGTGAAAATGGCAATTTCTGGAATGTAACGAACGACGGACTTAACAATGCAAAGTCTACACTGGTGAATATCTATCCGGAACTGGAGCCTGTTCAGAATCAGTTGTAACAAGCACTAATTTTTAACCAAAGGCTTTGCTGGGTGAAATGCCCGGTAAGGCCTTCTGGTGTATAAAAGAAGGAACATTATGATTTCTCATATTCGTCCAATTTTAACAGTTGCTCTCCTGGGGAGTTTAGTTTTCTTGGGTTCCTGCAAGAGTGACAGCATCAATGGTGGAGAGAATAATTTTGATCGTGCAGCAATGCTCAGCAATTATGGTAATAATACTATTCTGCCGGCTTATTTGAATCTGCAGGATGCCACGGTTTCGCTGGAAACCTCTGCTGACGCATTTATTGAGGATCCTACTGAGAGCACGTTATCCATACTACAAAGTGATCTAAAGGCGGCACGCCTCGCATGGCAGGAAGCAAACATCTTCCAGTTTGGGCCGGCGGAGTCAGTGACATTGCGAGCCTCATTGAATACCTACCCGGCTGACACATCACAGATCAAATCAAATATCGAATCTGGTGATTACACGCTGGGTACAATTGAAAATCGGGCAGCTGTTGGATTCCCTGCTCTCGATTTTTTGCTGCACGGTATCGGTGAAAGCAATCAGGAAATTGTATCGATCTACAGCGAAGGTGAGCTGGCTGCAAGTTTTCAGGCTTATTTACAGGACAACATCACGTTTATAAAACAGAAAGTAGATGACACCGCCACAGAATGGTCTGCGGATGGGGGGAATTACCTGGCGACCTTCCTGAGCGAAGAAAATGCGGGTACAGACGTGGGTAGTTCGCTTGGAATGCTGATTAACGCTACAGTCCTGCATTACGAACGTTTCTTTAGAGATGGTAAAATAGGTATTCCCGCAGGCGTACGAAGTGCAGGCGTACGGCGCCCCGTCGCCACGGAAGCACACTTCGGGGGATACTCCCTTGAGCTGGCCTTGGCAAACCTGGAGGCGATACAGCGGTTGTTCAAGGGGGCCGGTATTGACGGTTCGCAGGACGTTGGCCTAGAAGAAAATTTGGAGGCGCTCGATGCGGCGGAGCTTTCAACAGAAATAAACACTGAAATTGACCAGGCAGTCACCGCTTTAGAGGAGCTCAACGACCCTCTTTCAGGGCAAATTGAGTCCGATAATGAACCAGTACTAAACACTTTCAAGGAGTTGCAGGACATCGTTAGACTGCTCAAAGTGGATATGACATCGGTTCTGGGCGTTACCATCACCTACCAGGATAATGATGGCGATTAATAATTGGTAACAATGGGCATGAAAGAGTACCTGACATCTCAAAAATCTGCAGCTCCCCTGGCCATGTTCCGGGTGCTGTTTGGGTTTATCATGGTTGTCAGCATCATCCGTTTTGCCCTGAACGGATGGATCTATGAACTCTATGTCAAACCGGATTTCTTCTTTACTTACTACGGTTTTGAATGGGTAACGCCACTGGGAGAAGTGGGGATGTACCTGCTCTTTTTGGTGATGGGGTTGGCGGCAGTAGGTATTATGCTTGGTTATTATTACCGGGTGGCCGCCGTTCTTTTCTTCCTCGCTTTCAGCTATGTAGAGCTTATCGACAAGACCAACTACCTCAACCACTACTACTTTGTCAGTATTATCAGCTTCCTGCTAATTATTGTACCGGCCCATCGATATTTTTCACTGGATGTGATGAGGAGGTCCGATTTGGAGGTCTCGACCGTCCCATCATGGACAATCAACATATTAAAACTACAGCTGGGGCTTGTTTACTTTTATGCCGGATTGGCCAAGTTGAATCCGGACTGGCTGTTCAATGCCATGCCGTTGAAACTGTGGTTGCCGGCCAATGCTCACCTGCCCCTGATAGGTCCACTTCTCGAATACACGAGCACAGCCTACCTGTTTAGCTGGACCGGGGCTTTTTATGACCTTTTCATCGTATTTTTTCTGCTCTACAAACCCACGCGCAAATTTGCTTATGTCGCGGTCATTGCCTTCCACCTGATGACATCTGCACTCTTCCAGATCGGGATGTTTCCCTACATCATGATTCTTTGCACCTTGATCTATTTCTCGGAAGAGTTCCATGAACAATGCATTGCAAAGTTACGTGAACTATGGAGTAAGGTAGCGATTTGGAAGTCAGAGGTAACTGGCACATCGCAACATACTTCTAAAAAAAGATCTCTGACGCTCAGTAAAAGTGCCTCAACGATATTAACTGTTGTGCTGGTACTGCATTTTCTGTTGCAGGTATTGGTACCCCTTCGCTTCGCCCTCTATCCTGGAAACCTGTTTTGGACTGAGGAAGGATACCGCTTTTCATGGCGTGTGATGTTGATGGAGAAAGCCGGCTATGCCACGTTTCATGTACGGAATTCGGAAACGGGAAAGTCCTGGGAAGTTTCAAACTGGGAGCATCTTACGCCAAACCAGGAAAAGATGATGTCTACACAGCCTGATATGATTCTCCAATTTGCACATCACCTTGAGGACAAATATAAACAACAGGGACTCGAGGATGTTGAGATCAAAGCCGAAGCATATGTTACGCTCAATGGACGGCGAAGCAGATTGATGATTGATCCGGAAGTGGACTTAACCGAGGAAAGTCGTGGATTTGAACATAAAGAATGGATATTGCCATATCCTGATAATCAAAAAAGCTGGTTGGGAAGTAATTCTAGATGAAACGTTTGACAACAATTATAACGCTAATTGCAGGCCTGTTTACCATTACAGGAAAGGCCATGGGGCAGACCTATTCGATATCGGGAAAAGTGACAAATGGGATTGGACAGCCACTGCCGGTGGCGTACGTATTTATCGCGGATTCATCAGAGGGTGACTCCGCGAGCAAACAAAATCTATTTACCACGACTACGGCATTCAAAGATAAAACCGGTAGCAAAGGCCGTTACCGCATCGATGGAATTGAGCCGGGCAGATATACCGTTACCGCATTTTATCCCGGCAAAAAAATTACCTCCAGGGACGTTATTATTAAAGATACCGACCTGGTACTGAATTTGGAACTTGCTTTGCTGGAGGGGGCGCTGGAGGCTGTGACCGTAGAAGATGTCAGCCAGGAAACCTTTGGCATTACTCGCATGCGCTCAGTCGAGGGCGTCACGATCAATGAGTCCAAGAAAAATGAAGTGGTCGTAGTAGATGATATCGCGGCAAATCTTGCCACGAATAACAGTCGGCAGGTATTTGCCAAGGTGGCCGGTTTGAATATCTGGCAAAGTGACGGGGCCGGTGTTCAGCTCGGTATTGGCGGGCGGGGCTTGAGTCCCAATCGAAGTTCTAATTTCAATACTCGGCAAAATGGGTACGATATCGCTGCCGATGCCCTGGGCTATCCCGAAAGTTACTACACCCCACCTGTACGAGCTCTAAAACGTATAGAAATCGTTCGGGGCGCCGCCTCACTGCAATACGGTACCCAGTTTGGCGGACTTCTCAACTTTGTATTTAAGGATGGACCAGAAAATGAGTTCTTTGAATTCAATTCCAATCAGACCGTCGGTTCATACGGGCTGCTCACATCCTTCAACAGTATCGGCGGTTCGAAGGGGAAGGCAAATTATTACGGCTTTTTCCAATACAAAAAGAGCAACGGGTGGCGGCCCAACTCCGAGCTTGACCAGCATACCGGTTATGCCTCCGTTCAGTACAAAGTTGCTCCAAAGCTGACGATCAATCCTGAGTATACGCGCATGTACTACCTGGCCCAGCAGCCGGGTGGACTAACTGATGCACAGTTTGAAGAGGATCCCACCCAGTCAAACAGGGAGCGGAACTGGTTTCGGGTGAATTGGAACCTGTTTGCCATCAAGGCGGATTATCGCTTTTCCTCGCGAACACGCCTCAATACCAGGTTTTTTGGGCTGGTGGCAGGGCGGGATGCCGTCGGTAACCTGGAGCGTATCGACCGTCTGGATTTTGGAGGACCGCGCAACTTGTTGAAAGACGATTTCCGAAACTGGGGTAACGAAACACGGCTGATTCACCGCTATTCTCTTTTGGGTCAAATCTCTGTTTTTCTAGTGGGAACCCGGTTTTATAACGGTTTCACGCATCGCCGGCAAGGCTTGGGTACCGACGGGAGTGATCCCGATTTCAGCTATCTCAATTCTGATAATTTAAATGGTTCAGATTTTGATCTCCCCAGCCGGAATCGATCCGTGTTTGTAGAAAATATTTTCAACATCACCCCCAATATTAGTATTACGCCCGGCGTGCGATTTGAATATATCCGTACCGAGGCCGACGGGTACTACCGAAATCTCGTCAAAGACCTGGCGGGCAATATCCTGGTGGATGAGCGAATCCTGGAACAGCGAAAAAGGGAACGTTCTTTTGTCTTTTTTGGGATAGGGGCCAGTTACAAGTCAAACAAAAATTTTGAGATATACACCAACTATTCCCAAAACTACCGCGCCATGAATTTCAATGATATCCGCGTGGATATCGGGAGCCTGGAGGTGGACCCCAATATAAAAGATGAGCGAGGATTTAATGTTGACCTTGGGATAAGGGGTAGTAAGGATACGTTTTTCAACTATGATCTGAGTTTATTCCATCTTTCATACGAGGACCGAATCGGGACCGTACTCAAAACTGAACCAAATCCTAAATTCAATGGCTTGGTAGACCGAACGTTTCGATACCGAACCAATGTTGCCGATGCCAAAATCTATGGTCTTGAAACCTTTGCTGAGGTTAACCTCTATCGCCTGTGGGCAGGAGAGTCAACCTCAACCCGGTTGTCACTGTTCTCAAATCTGGCTTTGATCACCTCGGAGTATGCTGAATCTGAGACCAGTGGCATTGAGGGAAATGAAGTGGAGCTTGTACCAAAGGTTAATTTCAAAACAGGAGTTACATTTGGTAAAGATAATTTTGAGGCAACCTATCAATTCTCGTATGTAGGTGAGCACTATTCTGATGCTACGAATGCGCGCCAAACACCCACCGCCATCGAAGGAATTATCCCGGCTTATCATGTTATGGACCTATCGGCTAAATATAGTCATGAATGGTTTAGTGTAGAGGCCGGAGTTAATAACCTGAACAATCACTATTACTTTACACGTCGCGCTACGGGATATCCCGGACCGGGAATTATCCCATCCAAGGGCAGGAGCTTTTACCTGACGCTGGGAGTCAGTTTGTAAGGGTTGTTATTGGTTATCGCTTATTTGTTATTGGGAAACGTTCATTTACTATACTGCTTTCAAATAAATAACCACTTTGCCAATTAACTAACTAAATAACACGCTAACCTGGACTTCTCACCAAGAAATTTATTCCTCAGCTGCGTTTTACACCCTGTTATTATTATTTCCCGTTGAATATGATATAAGTTGCTTCCTGCCATTAAGCTACAGGATTTTATCTCAAATACTTGTGAGAAATCCGGGTTAGATGCTTTCCTTGGGTGAGCGTCTTCTTGGCGAGAATGCCTGCATGAGTTGTCCCAGTACACTTTTGCCGATCTTCGTGATTTTTTCCTGCCGCCCCATCGAAAGAAATCGCAGCAGGTTTCGTAGTTCTACCAGCAAATATGGGGGATCGGTAACCAGTGTATCATTTTCGATGATATAATCCCAGTTCAGCGGCTTATCGAATTCGACACCGTTTTCTTTCATCGTCTGGTAGTATAGGTGGGCCATCAGGCCATATCCGATTGTGGTGGGATGGATGCCGTCAAGGCTAAAGATTCCGCCCTTGTACACCTTACCGCTGTCACGGTCGATCCGCAGGTATTCCGTGCTAATTTTGGGATTCATGGGATCCTCCACCAGGTGGGCCGTAGCAGGATTTTTCTTCATCGCCCTGCAGAAATCGTCCGGGAAAGGGACATTAATTTGTCCGCCCAGCCGCCTATTGGCGATCGCACTAACATATTTATTCAAAGGGACCACAATCCATCCGTACTCATCGGCGATATCACGGATAATTTCATTGTATTCATCCACAATCATATCCAATTTTATCGCCTCATCCCTGGTGAAATGGGGATGAATATCAGGGTTAAAATCAGAATCCCAGATCCAGAATCGCGTGTAATAGTCGAAGTAGCCTCCTCTGTCTCGCGAGAGATCCTCGTTAATTCCCCGTACTGCGGGAGGAATCGTCACATAGGGAATAGTGGGCATAATCACCCGCTTAGCCCCGATAGTACTAATTCGCTCGGCCAGTTTGCGGTATTCCATCTCGAAATGCTCAGGCCTGTACACGGTATAATTTCGTTCAGAAGGCGGTTTTTCAAGGTCCTCAGGCTCAGAATACTCGAAACGCAAATCGGTGATGGTACCGATAATGTTGTTATGCCCCATCGTTACAATAAGATTTTCAATGCCCCCGTGATCTTGCAGGTACTGGGCGTTATCAATCTGGGTAAATGCGGAAAATTTTTCATCAAAAGAGGGATTCAGTACCATACACGCAGTGATATACATCGCATGATCCGGCAGTACATTAAAAACAGAGTAGGTTTCCCGGTGAATTTCGATATGCTTCCGACTCATTTCTTCATTCATCATCCATGCGTCATTCATGGCAAATCCCCATACCGATTGGTTGTGATAGGGTAGATCCCGCTCGCTGGCAAGTGGCTTCAGGTGGCCCTCCCAGTATCGTTTTATTCGGCGCAGAGTAGAGTAGAGATGTCCTGCGGCCGGAAGATATTCATTCCACTCTATCGTATCACCGTACTCATCCTCCAGCCCCCGAACAAGAACCTCCAAATTTAGTGGAATCCCCGCCTGGGCGGTGAAACGCGGCTGATCAAAGCGGGGCGTAGGCTCAAAACATTGATTCAGGAAGGAAGGAAAATTCAGTTCCGTCCGGTAAATGCCACCGTTGTTGAACCCCTGGCTAATGCTGTCTCCAATGACGACAAGTTTATGGTCGGGTGATTTTTTTGAAAACACAGGATCTACTGATCAGGTTTTATCTGTTCTCGAATTTACAAGTTTTTCATTACAGATTTAATGCCATATCATCAAAAGTGGTCTCACGAATAGAACCTAAAATATGTTTCGCGAAATGATTATCGAAGTAAAAGACATTAAAAGTTCAGTAGAATATATGGTATTTTATGCTCCGATTTGTAGTATCAATAAAACGACATGAGTGAACAAAAACAGAACAGGCTTAATACATTCCGTGCCCACCGGTCTGAGATGAATGATAAAATCATGGATCTTGATCACCTAGGGATCAAGCGATTTTTTAACCTGGACTCCAACGCCTACAACGACGGGGTGCTGCCCGTCCAAACAAAAGAGCTGCTGGGCTTGGTGGCTTCTACCGTGTTGCGTTGCAACGACTGCATCGATTATCACCTCGAGCAGTGTGCCAAAACCGGTTCCAGTAAAGAGGAGATTATTGATGCCCTCAACATCGCATTGACCGTGGGTGGCAGTATCGTCATTCCTCATTTACGTCACGCCGTTGAAACGCTTGAGCTACTTGAAAACGAAGGAGTCCTGGATTGAGTTATACCGTGAAATATGTAATCGCCTTTCTTTTGGGATTTTTCACTTTATCGAGCCTTCCAGCACGCGCCCAGGTCGGGGTTGGCCCTGTTGGAGCAGATTCAGTGCAATCATCCTTATTTCCTGCACTGGCTTATGACTCCGACATTGGCTTGGTAGGCGGGGGACTTTTCAGCCGCATCGACTACACCGGCAATGCCAAACCGTTCAATAATTATATTAAATCCACGGCCCTTATTTCCACAAAGGGGATGTTTAACTTTGAGTTTGAGTACGATCAGACCCAGACATTCGGAACTGATATCCGCAGCAATTTCTCCCTTTTTGCTTATCGTTTTAAATATGACTACTACTTTGGGATTGGAAACAATTCGACGTTTAATGAGCAACAATTTGACGATGACTTTTACTTTTTTGAGTCCAAAAAGATAGCCCTTGCGTACGAGGGGCGGCAACCTCTTTCTATGGACGCCAATTCACGGCTTGATCTGCTTTTTGGCATCGGCACAAAATATGAGATCCCCTATGTGAAGCAGGAAGATTCAAAGTTTAGCCAGGATTTACCCAAAGGTATAACCGGGGGCTGGATAAATGCAGTGAGCACCGGGCTGATCTGGGAGAATCGGAATAGTGAGTTTGATCCCATCTCTGGTAACCGTGCAAAATTGAAAGTTCGCGCAGCCCCGGAATTTCTCCTCAGTGATTATGGCTTGATCACATTGGAAAGCGATATTCGACAGTATTTTCGGCTGTTCAACTGGGTTACAGTCGCCAATCGTCTGCAGGCTCGCCACGCCACCGGCGACATCCCATATTGGGAGCGTTCCGCACTGGGGAATAATGAAACGCTGCGTGGATACCCGCTCAACCGCTTTATTGGGAACTCCTCGATAGCCTATTCCCTCGAGTTCAGGAAATGGGTGTTTATCTTCCCGGAATATCAGATAAAGCTGGGAGGCCATCTTTTTACCGATGTCGGGCGCGTGTTTACTGAGCAGGACGACTGGGGAGACCTTTTTTCCGACTACAAACAGACGGTGGGAATTGGTGGAGCGATGTCGCTTTTTAGTCCTGATTTTATCCTGCGTGGAGAAGCGGGGTTTTCGGAAGATATGATGCGAATTTACGTGGGAATAGGGTATACATTTTAATCCCTGCCATAGGTTAAGTTTACAAATGTAGAAATGTTGTTAACATCATAATTTTAATTATCAAAATGGAGTGATTCTCAGTAATCCAAATGTCATCTGAAACAACAGGCTTTACCTTACTACTGACCTCGGCGATTGAAGATTCCGAGGTATTTTTAGAAGATGCAAATGTCAATGAGTTGCAGGTGGTTCATCTGCCACTTGAGAAATACGTGCTTCTCGAAACCGACCGGGATGAGCTTGCAGCGCAAATTGATGCGGCAGAAAATATTATTCACGGACATAAGCGGAATGCACAATTCTTTATCTCGAGGGTTGAGGAGTTTGATCTGCTGGAAAGCGTGACCGACCGTGTGAACTTGGCTGCAGACCAGCGAACAGCAGACTTTTTAGAAGAGCACGGGGTTCCAGCCATTTACCCGGGGAGTGAAGAACCGATCAAGATGCTGGAGTTTTTGATGCGTCTTCGCCGTTTAGGCACAGTGCTTTTCCCGTGTGGAACGTATGGAAAAGAAGAGATCCCCGGCCTGCTCAAGGAGATGGACATTGAAGTGAATGAAAAGGTGCTGTTTGAGCTGGAAGGCCCCAAAACCGAAGAATTGGAATCATACCAAAAGCGAGTTATAGAGAACCATTTTGATGTGATTGTTTACCATTCACGCCGTTCTGTAAATCGAATTCAGGCCGCCTTCCCCAACCTGCACGAAACCAATGCCAAAATTATTGCCGGCGACCAGGCCGTTACCGATAAATTGGCTGAAGACCATGATATCGAGGTTGATAAAACGGCTGAGGGAAGCTGGGAGTCGATTTTAGAGCAGGTAAAGGAGTTTATGTAGTCTTGGTTATTGGTCTTGAGCTGAAGCTCGGGGTACAATTGAACGTGACGGTAAAGCTTTATTTCGGCAATAGCTCCAATTCCATTCATCGTATTTAGAGACTAATCCTGCTTTAACAGGATTTTCCAGAATATATCTTACAATATTATCACGTTCTTGATGATTTCGGACTAACCGATCGTAGCTTTCATGATGCCAAAAACTACCGGATCTATTGAGTAATTTGTTGCACTTAAAAGCAGTAGCCCCCTTCAGCAGTTTAAGAATGTGAGTAACAGGATATTTCGATGCGGGATCAAAAGTACCGCGAGCTTTAGCTCGCGACTCCGTCAGTTTAAAAAGAAGATGGACGTGATTCGGCATAATGGTGTAACATAGTAGTATGTATCTTTCATTATCCAACTCATTTATTTTATTCACGACAATATTTGCAACTTTATGCTTCCCAAGCCATAAAGGACTGCTTCCGCTATCTAACAGGTGGTCGTATTTTTTGAAATACAGCTTTTGGGATTTATCAATTTCTTCTTTTGGAGAATCTTTAATCCTCTGTTTTTCTTGACGAAGATAGTCGACTGCATGAGTCGGTAAAGAACCTGCTAAACCAAATGTGATGAAATAGGTGCCCTCATTAAATTGTAGATGCGGAAGTCGTCTCCGATAATACGCCATATATTTCTCTCTTTATGATTGTTCAATCGCGAGCTGAAGCTCGCGGTACTTCTTCATTGGAAAAATGAACATTCAATGGTTCAAGGCAGAATGATTAGATGATAACTAACTAGGATAGCTTTCAACAATTCATAACTTCACCACTGTAACCCCGGCACCACCCCGGTCAGCGGGAGCCAGCGAAAAGCTCTGCACCTCCGGTCGCTCCTGTAGGTACTCATGCACCAGGTTTTTGAGGATCCCTTCGCCCTTTCCGTGGATAATCTCAACACTTTGCAGCCCGGCTGCAATGGCGTTGTCCAGGTAATGCTCCACCTCTTTCATCGCTTCGTGCCCGCGCATCCCCCGTATTTCTATGGACGGCTTCGTAGGTCCGGGTCGGGCACCATGTGGAATATTTACCTTTATACGGTTTTTTGTAGATTTCTTGTTGCCGCCGTCATCCACCTTGACAAGGTTATCGAACTTTGTTTTGAGCCGGAGACCACCAGCCTGAACAACGGCCTGGTTGTCGTTTATCTCCACAAGCTCTCCTTTGGTCTTGGCATCCATGAGTCTAACTGTATCACCGACAGCAGGTGGCTCCTCCGAAATTTGCTTCCGTTTTTCCTGCTTTTGTTTGCTCTCTATCTCCTCCAACTCCTCCTCGATATCTTCTTTCTGCTCTGCTACCTGTTTGCGAGCCTCCTTGATCGCCTGGTCATCTTTTTGCCCCTCTTTCACAATCCGCTCAACAGCCCGCTCAATACGCTGGTTAGCTGACTGCATAATCTCTTCCGCCTGCTTCAGGGCTTTTTCACGAATCTGGTCCTTCTCCTTTTCCAGCGAACGCCATTTATCCTCATACTTTTGCCGCTCGCTTTCCATCTTTTTTTTCAGGCGATCATAATCTTTTCTCAGGTTGTCTGCCTCCTGCGCCTTGGCCTCCAATTCATTGATCAGCGATTCCATATCCTGCTTTTTGCTGCCGGTGATCTCGCGTGCCTTGGTCAGCAGGTCGGCGCTCAGGTCCATGCGCTGGGCAATTTCAAAGGCATAACTGCTTCCGGGAATCCCTTTTTTGAACCGGTAAGTTGGGGAGAGGGTGGACTGGTCGAACTCCATTGAGCCGTTGACCGCTTTGGGGTGCTCATGGGCAAAAACTTTGAGTGACCCGTGATGGGTGGTCACCAACGAAAGTGCCCCGCGCTGGATCAGGAATTCAATGAGTGACTGGTATAGTGCGCCTCCCTCATCGGGATCGGTGCCAGCCCCGGCCTCATCCACCAGCACCAGGCTGCCATCGTCGGCATTATCCATCACCGACTTCATCCACTGCAGGCGGCTCGAAAATGTACTCAAGTCGTTTTCAATGGACTGGTCATCTCCCATATCCACAAAGATATTGCTGAAAACAGGGAGTTCGGACGTGTCTTTGGCCGGGATGGCAAACCCGGACTGCATCATCATGGCACAGAGTCCTACCGTTTTGATAGCCACCGATTTACCACCGGCATTGGGACCCGTAATCATCAGGCAGCGCTCCTCTTCTTCGAGCTCCATATTGAGCGGTATGACCGGTTCGCGCTCCTCCTCACTTTTCGACCGATTTTTGAGCAACAGGATAGGGTTATATGCCTCCTTCAGCCGGATATATTTCCCATCGGAGAGTACCGGCACAAAGGCGTCCAGATCGATGCTGAGCTCCGCCCGAGCGTATATCATATCGAATTTGCCGAGTACCTCCGTGTTCTGAGCCAAGTACTGCCGGTTTTTGCGAATATCATTGGTCAGCGTGCGCAGGATTCGTTCTATCTCCCGTTTTTCTTCCGACTCCAGCTGCCGAATTTCGTTGTTGATATTGAGCGCCTCTACCGGCTCCAGGTAGACCGTTTGCCCGGTAGAAGAGACATCGTGCACAAAGCCCTGTATCTTCCGCTTGTATTCGGCCTGTATCGGGATGACCATCCGCCCGTTACGTATGGTAGGCCCCTCGTCAGAGGCCATACCCTGTTTGGTGGCCCGGCTCATCACCTTGTTGATGGTATTGCGAAGATCGTTTTGCCGTTTCCCCAGTCTCGACCTGATCGACTGGAGCTCTCGGCTGGCATTGTTTTTGACTGATCCCTGCTCGGAGATCACTTTGTTTATCGCTTTCTCCAATTCTTTTAGGGGAATAAGTTCCACAGCTAATTGATTTAGCACGGGATATCGCTCCTCGCGATCTTCCAGGAACGATTTAACACGCCGGGCAGTGGCCGCCAGTTGCAGGATTTCAAGGAAAGACTCGGCAGAAAGCAGGGCTCCCTCCGGTTTGGAACGGCTCAGTGATTCCCGGATATCGTGAAGGTTGTCGAGAGGGAAAGCTGCATCATTCCGGATCAGGTCCATCATTTCTCCTGTTTCATCCAGTTGCCGTTCTACGCGTTCGGTACTAGAGGAGGGATCCATCCGCTGCAGGTGCTCTTCTCCCATAACCGAGCGGGTGCGATCTATCGCCTCTCGGCGGATCATTTCAAATCCTATCTTTTCTGAAAGCTGTGGAGGATAAAACTGCATCTTGTATTACGAGTCGTGAATCGTGGGTTTTGAGTCTTGGGAACTGGCAGGGAGTTGCACTCCAGGCCAATAAATAGCTTTTTCAATTTCTAATTCGTCCAAATATAAGCTTCTTTAAACGGAATCACTGAATTTGAATTCAACGAAATATTTATGACACTGTTTTATTACGAGGTAAGATCTCAGGACAAGCTTGCTTGAGAATTTAGAAGTCGAATGGCTATTTCTTTTTGGCCCGGCCTTCGTAATTTTTGTTGACCGAGTGACTGTAGTAGGTGCGTAAAGAAACCATTTTTGTTTGAGATCCGCGTTCTCCAGTGGATCGAGTTTAAACGGTTTTAGCACCGCCGGAGGGAACGTAACAAAAATTACATCAGCCGGCGACTTTTTTGCGTTCGTTTTTTGGTCGGTCAAAAAATGAACATCTGCGAGGGTATGTATTGACAGATTAACGAGGATTTGGGCATCTTCTTAAATTTGAGTTCACGTTAACTTTGTGTTAGTTCTATGTACTATAATGGTTCTTGTATTCTCGATCACTAATTATTTGACGATATGGTTCATTTTTTAGTGATAAAAAACGAACCAGAAAATCACCGCCCTTCGTAACTGCTTAAATCTATTGATCGACATGAACGGAGATAGTGAACCATAACCCTTGAACATTAACAACAGTAAAACACCATAATGAAATTAGATCTTTACCAAGTCGATGCTTTTGCATCAAAAATTTTTGAAGGAAATCCCGCCGCTGTTTGTCCGCTACACAGTTGGTTGCCCGATGAGCTGATGCAGCAGATTGCAATGGAAAATAACCTGTCGGAGACCGCTTTCTTTGTGAGAAAAGGAGACAGGTATGAACTTCGTTGGTTTACACCGGAAGTAGAGGTGGATATGTGCGGGCACGCTACACTGGCCTCGGCCTACGTACTTTTTAACCAGTTGGGTTACCAGAAGGATGCTATCTTTTTTGATGCCAAGTGTGGTGAGCTGACAGTCAAACGTGATGACGATGGTCTGGTGATGGACTTTCCCGCAAGTCCGGCTGATGAAACGTCTTTTCCTAATGGAATAGAAGAGATGCTGGGAGCCACACCACTCGAATGCTACCAGGGGATGGACTACCTATTTGTATTTGAAAATGAACAGCAAGTGAAACAGCTTTCTCCTGAATTTTTGAAGCTAAAGAAGCTGGATACCC
Source organism: Aliifodinibius sp. S!AR15-10 (assembly GCF_031569985.1). Taxonomy (NCBI): domain Bacteria; kingdom Pseudomonadati; phylum Balneolota; class Balneolia; order Balneolales; family Balneolaceae; genus Fodinibius; species Aliifodinibius sp. S!AR15-10. The sequence continues at coordinate 83,071 of NZ_JAMQKA010000023.1, forward strand.
GGGGAATAATCGCTACCGCTCCATCCGATGAAGAGGAGATCGATTTTGTTTCGCGATTTTTTGCTCCTGCTGTAGGTATCAATGAAGACCCCGTAACCGGCTCCGCACACACCATGCTTACACCTTACTGGGCTGAGCGATTGGGCAAAAATACCCTTGCGGCACGTCAAATCTCCAAACGCGGCGGCTTAGTCAAATGTAAGCTGAATGGAGACCGCGTTGAACTCGGAGGTAGCGCCCAAACTTTTATGACTGGCACCATTGAACTTCCTGAGCAGTGAACAGTGTGTCAGTGATCAAGGAACAGTGAGCAATATGCAATTGAGAATGTTTGCCGGATTAGGAGGGAGCACTCCCTACGATCCGTAATCCGTAATGCGTGATACGTAAGGATAGGATTATTGTTGAAAGCATTAAAAGTTACGCATCACGCAAAAGTAATTTTTGACTCAGTCCTAAGAAATAAGCAGCCTCTGATAACTGATAACTGATAACTGATAACTGATAACTGATAACTGATAACTGATAACTGCCCTTAATGGAATTCTCTTTTCTGCTCTTACTACTTATAGGCTTGATAGCTGGGGTTCTTGCCGGCGTGTTTGGCATCGGTGGCGGAGTGCTCTTTACCCCAATTCTATTCCTGTTATTTAATGAGGCCGGTCTCTCACAAACGGTGCTATGGACCATTGGAACTTCCCTGTTTTGTACCTTTATAGCTGCCACCGGAAGCTCAATACGCCAATTCCGGCAGAACAATTTCTATTGGAGAGAGGGCATCCAAATTGGTCTGCTGGGCGCTGTTGGCGTATGGGTGGGCAAGCAGGTGGCAACATCGGCATTCTATACCGAAAAAGTATTTGCCATCTTTTTTAGTCTCCTCTTTTTCTACGTGGCCTATATGTTCATTAAAAGAGGAAGAGATAATGAGGAGACTGTGACCAACGCTACGGGTTCAATAACGGTCAAAAAGTCAAGCATCACCGGTGGCGCGGGGGGCTTTGTAGCTGCGCTGGCCGGCATAGGAGGGGGCAGTGTCATGGTACCGATTATGAATTTGTATTACCGGTTGCCTATCCAAAAGGCGGTAAGTATTTCCTCATTGGCCATTGTGTTCATATCGCTATCCGGCTGGATACAACTCTGTTTCCAGGCCGGCGGGGCTTCACTGTCAGGCTATGCATTGGGTGTGGTCGACTTCGGGGCAGCACTCCCTCTTTCCGTTGGAGGGCTCACCGGCGGTTTTGCGGGAGCTTTCATCAACCTGAAAGTGGACCGCCAATACCTCCAGTATGGTTTCGCCTTGCTGGCACTGATTATTGTTGTAAAGCTTTTGAGCGATGTTTTTTAAGGCTGGTTATGGTTTAAATAATTAGTAGATCAAAATGACGTACTTTAACCAAGAAAAGGGATGGAACTATTTAGGGCCTCCTCTAAAAGTTGAATCCTATTGTTTCATTGTGGGATTTTCATTTTTTGAACGATCAAAAAATGAATAAAAAAATCGCCGCCTGAGGATTTGTTCGCCTAGCGGCACTCCACTACGGCTAAAAGAAATCAAGATATTCACATCTTTTGGCTTTTCAAGGAAGTGAGGTTTTCATCACTCAAAGCTACATAAATCCTTTCGAACAAGATTTCTTTCTTAACGCCTCCGTTGTGTTTGCTCGGATCGGCTCATAAATCCATAGGCCGGATGTTGGAATTATGATTTATAAATGTAGAATTCTTGGATTCCAAGGACCTAAAATAAACAAACCAGATCTTTCGGACATGGGAAAATTTTGGACGGCATATTTAAGAAATTAGCACGCCTTCCACGCCTAGAAAATCCCTGCAGCAGAAGGGAGAAAAAGCTATCAGAGTTGAAAAGCAATTAGTTGTTAAGAGACAGTAAAGAACAAAATATGGGATTTTCTGGTGACTTTTTTGGTATTCTAAGACTTAGTCAAGAAGATTCGGTTATCTGATGTTGATAGATTTTCACGTAAGGAGTCCCTCGTTTGATCACCGCAAACACCCGATACAGCAACTTGCAGACGACGGCATTGC